>CAZZKT010000025.1:0-15697 GCA_964654625.1 uncultured bacterium | reverse complement strand
GCTCCTCCGGGAAGGAGGATGGGACATGCCGGAGCCATTATTACCGGCGGTAAGGGAGATGCCAAGAGTAAGATGGATGCTTTGAGGTCTGCCGGGGCTTACGTTTGCAACACACCTGCGGAAATCGGGGAAGTGGTTGAAAGGGTATTGAAGGAGCGCGGACTTCTTTAGGAGGTGAAAAGATGGCAGAAAGGAAGGGAATCGTAATCGTTAAAGAAGATTGGTGCAAAGGTTGCAACATTTGTGCGGTCGTTTGCCCGACCAAGGTTCTTGAACTTGATAAGGTTAAAGCGGTAATGAAAGTCGTTGCTCCCGAAAAGTGTATTGGATGTAGGCAGTGCGAACTTATTTGTCCTGACTTTTGTATTTACGTGTTTACTCCTGAAGAATACAAGGAAATCAGCGCTTAAAGGGAGGAGGAAATGGCAAGGCTTGAATTAAAGTATGGAAATCACGCTTGTGCGGAGGCTGCAATCCTTGCGGGTTGCAACTTTTATGCGGGTTATCCGATTACTCCTTCTTCGGAGATTGCAGAGAAAATGTCAGAACTTTTGCCGAAGCACGGAGGAGTGTTCATTCAAATGGAAGACGAAATTGCTGCAATGGGAGCCGTGGTCGGTGCTTCCATGGCAGGTGCAAAGGCGATGACAGCCACTTCCGGTCCCGGTTTTTCACTTAAACAGGAAAATATCGGCTACGCTTTTATGATTGAAGCACCGTGCGTAATAGTTGACGTTCAAAGAACGGGACCTTCAACGGGTCTTCCAACGCAAATTGCTCAGCAAGACATAATGCAGGCTTTGTGGGGAACCCACGGAGATAAAAGGATTCCGGTGTTTTATCCGGGGAACGTTCAAGAGATTATGACCGAAACGATAAGGGCTTTTAACTGGGCTGAAAGGCTCAGGACTCCCGTTGTTCTTTTGCTTGACGAAGTTCTCGGACACATGAGGGAAACGGTTGACATGGAACTTTTTACACCCGACAAGATTGAAGTCTGGAAAAGGAAACAACCCAAAGTTCCGCCGGAGGAATACCTTCCTTACAAGCCCGAAGAAGATGACGTTCCGGCGATAGCGGACTACGGAACTCCCGGATACAGGGGACACGCAACGGGTCTGCACCACGATTACACCGGCTTTCCGACGATGAACCCGGAAATCTGTGAAGAACTGATAGAAAGGCTCGTCAGGAAGGTTGAAAGGGTTCAAAAGGAACTTGAAAAGAACGAAGAGTTCATGCTTGACGACGCAGAAGTTGCAATAGTTGCTTTCGGAACCACCGCAAGGTCAGCAAAGACCGCGGTAAAGATTGCAAGGGAAAAAGGAATGAAAGTCGGACTTTTCAGGGTAATAACGATTTGGCCGTCTCCGGAAGAAACGTTGAACAAACTCGCAAAGCACGTAAAAGCAATTCTCGTTCCCGAACTCAACATGGGGCAGTATTTCTTTGAAGTTGACAGATGTGCCAAAGGGGAGTGTCCCGTTTACAGACTCAACAAGGCTAACGGACAGGTCATTTATCCCGACGAGATTCTTTCAAAACTTGAGGAAATTTACTCCGGGAGGTGTTAAAGATGACAATGGCAGTGCCGTTTGAGAAAATCGTTGAAAAGAAAACGTATTTCAAATACTTGAGGCTCAACAAACTTCCGACGATTTGGTGTCCGGGATGCGGTATCGGACAGGCATTCAGGGCTACATGCATGGCTCTTGACGAACTCGGAATATCCAACGACGAAGTTGCAATGGTTTCAGGTATCGGATGTTCTTCAAGAACTCCCGGTTACTTTGACGGTTTTACCCTCCACACCACGCACGGAAGAGCCTTGACGTTTGCTACCGGCCTTAAACTCTTCAAGCCGGAACTTACCGTGATTGTCTTTTCCGGAGACGGAGACGCACTTGCCATCGGAGGAAACCACTTCATCCACGCTGCGAGGAGAAACATTGACATAACGGTTGTTTTAATCAACAACTGGATTTACGGAATGACCGGAGGACAGGTTTCTCCGACTACTCCGAAGGGTTCAATTGCCACGACGATGCCCTACGGAAACTACGAACCTCCCTTTAACATAACGGACGTAGCCATCTCCGCGGGGGCTACCTACGTTGCAAGGGGAACTGCTTACCACGCAACCGAACTCAAAAAACTCATAATGGACGGAATAAAGCACAAAGGTTTTGCTCTCATTGAGGTTCTTTCACCGTGTCCCGTAATCTACGGAAGGAGAAACAGAAAGAGCGTTGAGGACCTTTATTTCTGGTTGAGAGACAACACATTGCCGTTAAAGGCGTGGGAAAAGTTGCCGGAGGAGAAAAGAGAAGGTAAACTTCCGAGGGGAGTGTTACATCACGACACGTCAAGACCTGAATACACCGAAGTTTACTGGAACAAAGTTAAGGAGATTTCCGGAGGTGAAAAATGAGATACGAAGTTAGGGTAATAGGTTCTGCCGGACAGGGGTCAATTCTTGCAGCGGTGGTTCTTGCAACCGCTGCAGCGAAGGAAGGCTTGTGGGCAACCCAGACTGCCATTTACGGTGCTGCAATGAGAAGCGGTGTGTCTCTCGGAGACGTTGTAATATCGGATGCTCAGATAGACTTTCCGAAGCCGACCACGCTTGATGCGGTTATCATACAGTCTCAAGAGGCGTATGACGACATAGTTAAAGACGGAAAAGTTAAAGGACTCAAGGAAGGGGGATTGGTCATCGTTGACAAGGACCTCGTTGAGTGTAAACTTTCTCCCGAACAGTATAAAATCGTTTCCGCACCGATAGCAAGAACCGCTGCGGAAACTCTTGGCAAAAGGCAGGTTATGAACATAGTTGCCCTCGGTGTTTTTCAGGTAGCGGTTAAGTCTCACCTCGGCAGAGAACTCATTTCCAAAGAGTCTTTCCTGAGTGCAATAGAATCTTCCGTTCCGAAAAGGTTTATTGACCTTAACAAAAAGGCTTTTGAAGAAGGCGTCAAAATCGGGGAGGAGGCTTTATGAGACGAGTTGACTTGAGAAAAAGCAATTGGCGGGAAGACCCGGACCTTTTGAGGATAAAAAACAGGGGACAAGGGCTTGAAAGTAAGTATGCTCCTGCCGTTCTTGAGATAATTGAAAACGTTAGAAAATACAGAGACAGTGCGGTTTTTTCTTACGCTAAAAAGTTTGATAAGGTGGATTTAAACTCCGAAAACGTAAGGGTGTCCGAAGAAGAGATTGAAAAAGCGTTTCGGGTTGCGGACCAATCGGTTGTTGAAGCGATAAAGGTTGCGGTTGAAAGGGTAAGGAAGTTTCACGAAAAACAAAGAGAGAATTCCTACTTTATGACGGACGGAGACATACTTTTGGGTCAAAAGGTTGAACCGATTTCTTCCGTTGCGGTTTATGTTCCGGGCGGTAAGGCGGTCTATCCCTCTTCGGTAATAATGAACACGGTTCCGGCAAAAGTGGCCGGAGTGGAAAAAGTCGTTATGATAACTCCAGCAGTCGGTTCTCTGGAGTTGAATCCTTACGTTTTGGTTTCCGCAAAACTTTCCGGAGTTGACGAGATTTACAGGGTAGGAGGGGCTCACGGAGTCAGCGCGGTGGCGTTCGGAACGGAGTCAATCCCGAAGGTTGATAAAATCGTCGGACCCGGAAACATTTACGTTGCCCTTGCCAAGAAGTTCCTGTTCGGAATCGTTGACATTGACATGATTGCAGGACCGAGCGAAATTCTGGTGATAGCGGACGAAACTGCAAATGCGGAGTGGGTCGCGGTTGACCTCTTATCTCAGGCTGAGCATGACGAACTTGCGGGCGCCTTCCTCGTGACCCACTCCGAATCGCTTGCGGAAGAAGTAGCGAAAAAGGTGTGGGAAATACTTGCAAGACTTGAAAGAAAAGAGATTGCCCAAAAGTCCATAGAGAACTTCGGAACGTGTTTTATAACCGAAGACCTTTCCCATTCTTGCGAGGTTGCCAACGAAATCGCTCCGGAACACCTTGAAGTTGTAGTTGAAGAACCTTTTAGCGTTCTCGGAATGATTAAAAATGCCGGAGCCATTTTCCTCGGAGAACACACCTGCGAAAGTCTCGGAGACTACGTTCTCGGTCCCAACCATGTTCTTCCGACGGGCGGGAGTGCAAGGTTCTTTTCACCGCTCGGAGTTTACGACTTTATAAAGAGGAGTTCGGTTATTTATGTCGGAAGGAAAGGGTTTATGAAACTTGCGGGACACACGGTTTCCCTTGCAGAATGCGAAGGTCTTGAAGCTCATGCTCTTTCTGTGAAGGTGAGGATGTGAGACACCTTACAAGGGCCGAAGACATTACGAAAGACTTTTTCAGCAGGATTTACGAAGATTCTCTGGAATATGAAAGAGCCTTAGAGAAGGGAATTAAAAAGTTTCAAGACTTAAGGGGCAGATGTATCGTTAACCTGTTTTTTGAACCTTCAACGAGGACGAGAAGTTCTTTTGAAAAGGCCGGAAAATACCTTTCCGCAGATGTTATAAACATTTCCGAAAGCGCAAGCAGTGTCAAAAAAGGAGAGACCCTGATTGACACCCTGAAGACCCTTGACAGTATGTATCCGGACATAATCGTTTTAAGGCATCCCTGCGAAGGAGTTTGTGAGGTTGCCAAAAGGCACGTTAAAGCAAGCATAGTAAACGCAGGGGACGGAAGACACCAGCATCCCACTCAAGCCCTTCTTGATGCAATCACGCTCTTGAAAGAATTCGGCTCTTTAGAGTCTGCAAACATTACTATCGTCGGAGACATAGCGAACAGCAGGGTTGCACGCTCTCAAAGTGTTCTCTTTAGAATGCTCGGGGCTAACGTCTTTGTTTACGCTCCTCCAACGATGTTGCCGAGAAACTGTGAAGTTCTCGGAGTGAAAGTTCTTTCTTCTTTTGAGGAAGTTTTTGAAATAACGGACATTTTGGTTTTGTTGAGAATTCAGTTGGAAAGACAGAATGCCAAAAAAGTTTTTCCTTCTTTGAAGGAATATTCTTCGCTTTTCGGTCTTGACGGCGAAAAGTTGAAAAGATTTAAGAAGAGAATTGCAATTTTGCATCCCGGACCCTACAATCGGGGGGTAGAACTTAACTGGCAGGTTCTTGAAAAGGGAAGGCAATTGATTTTCACTCAAGTGAAAACCGGCATTGCGGTCAGAATGGCCGTTTTGAAAAATCTCATTTTTTTGTAAAATCTCCTGCGGAAATTTCTGAAAGTTCGGGAAGGCGGTGACCTTTCAGGAAATAATACTTACGCTTCAAAACTTCTGGGCAGGAAAGGGGTGTGTTGTTGCTTCTCCCTACGACGTAGAGCAGGGTGCCGGAACGATGCACCCCTTTACCTTTTTCAAGGTTCTCGGGAAAAAACCGTGGAGAACCGCTTACCTTCAACCTTGCAGGAGACCGACGGACGGCAGATACGGAGAAAACCCCAACAGGCTACAGCACTACTTCCAATTTCAGGTTATACTAAAACCCGCTCCCTCCAACGCTCAAGAAATCTACATTGAAAGTTTGAAAAGTCTCGGGATAGACCCGTTAAAGCATGACATAAGGTTCGTTGAAGACGACTGGGAGTCTCCCACCCTCGGAGCGTGGGGACTCGGTTGGGAAGTTTGGCTTGACGGGATGGAAATAACGCAGTTTACTTACTTTCAGCAATCCGGAGGATTTTCCCTTGACCCGATTTCGGTTGAAATTACATACGGACTTGAAAGGATTGCAATGTATGTTCAGCAAGTAGAAAGCGTTTTTGACATAAAGTGGAACGAGGAAATCACCTACGGGGAACTATACAAGAAAGGTGAATATCAGTGGTCGGTTTACAACTTTGAAGAAGCGGATTCCGAAAAACTTTTTAAGTTGTTTGAAATTTTTGAAGGAGAATCAAAAAGACTCGTGGAAAAAGGACTTTACCTTCCTGCTTACGATTACTGTCTTAAGTGTTCTCACATTTTCAACATTCTTGATGCAAGGGGAGCGATTTCCGTTGCAGAACGGGCTTCTTACATTTTGAGAGTCAGAAAGTTGGCTTTCTTGTGTGCCAAAAGTTATCTTGAAAAAGAGGAAAAAGGTGGAAGCGGAACTGATTGTTGAAGTCGGAACTGAAGAACTGCCCGCTTCTTTTGTCAGCAAGGCGGTAAAGTTTCTTCGGGAAGAATTTGAAAAAAGACTTTCTCAAAACAGAATTCCCCCAAAGAACTTAAAAGTTTTCGGAACACCAAGAAGATTAATCGTCACCGGCGTTTTACCCAAAACCCAGAGCAGTCTTGAAGAACTCGTGGTTGGTCCTCCTTACGACAGGGCGTTTGATGAGAACGGGAAACCGACAAAGGCGGGTCTCGGATTTGCCCGCTCGCAAGGGGTTAGCGTTGAAGAACTGACAGTTGTTGAAAATCCAAAAGGTAAAAAGGGAAAGTATGTTGCGGTGAAAAAACTCTTAAAAGGCAAGCCAAGCGAAGAGGTTCTCAGAGAACTGATTCCGGATGTCATCCTTTCAATACCCCTTGAGAAAAGCATGCGTTGGGACTCAAGCGGGCTCAGGTTCATAAGGCCGATAAGGTGGCTCGTTGCAGTTTTTGACGGAAAGGTAGTTCCCTTTTCCCTCGGAAACGTTGAAAGCGGAAATGTTTCTTACGGGCACAAGTTCTTGTCCCCCGAAGGTTTTGAAGTTAAGACTGTAAAGGACTTTATCCTCAAACTGAAAGAAAGGTGCGTGATTCCGGACCAAGAAGAGAGGAAGGAAATCATAAGAAGGCAACTCAACCTTTTGTCGGAGAAGGTTAACTGCGTTCCCGTTGAAGATGAAGACTTGATTGAGGAAGTTGCGTTTTTAACGGAGCATCCGGTCGGAGTTCTCGGGAGTTTTGAGAAGGAATTTTTAAAACTTCCGGAAGAGGTGATAAAGGTCGTTCTTAAAGAGCATCAAAGGTTTTTCGTTTTAAAAGAAAAAGATTCGCTTAAGATTTCAAACTACTTTGTAGGTTTTTCCGATTCCTCGGAAGAGACGGTTGAGACCGTAAGGAGCGGATACGAAAAGGTTGTCAGGGCAAGACTTTCTGACGCTTTGTTCTTTTACACTGAAGATACGAAAAAACCCCTTGCGGATTACGTTGAAAAGTTGAAGGGTGTTGTTTTCCACGAAAAACTCGGAACGATGTTTGAAAAAACGCAACGCTTGATAAAACTTTCCTCCTTTATGGCGGATTTACTTGGCGTTGACCGTGAAGTCGTTGAGAGGGCTTCGTTCCTTTCCAAAGCAGACCTTTTGACGGAAATGGTTAAAGAATTTCCGGAACTTCAAGGAATTATGGGTGAATACTACGCCCTCAATTCCGGAGAGAAAGAAGAAGTTGCAAAGTCTTTAAGGGAACAGTATCTTCCGAGATTTTGGGGAGATGTCCTTCCGGAAACCGTGCCCGGAGTAATTCTTTCCGTTGCGGACAAACTGGACACGATAACGGGTTTTGTGGGAATCGGTTTAAAGCCTTCTGCAACCTCCGACCCGTTTGCTTTAAGGAGGAACGCTATCGGCATAATTTCAACGCTCGTGGGCAAAAAAGTGGACGTTGACCTTGAAGAACTTGCGAAAAAGTCCGTTGAAACATACCGCGAACAGGGTAAAAAACTGAAGGAAGACACCGCAGAAGAAGTTTGCGAGTTTCTGAAGGAAAGGTTAAAGGTTTACTTGAAGCAAGAGTTCAGCCACGATGTTGTTGAATCGGTCATTGAAACTTCCGCTTCTCCTTACGACGTTTACCTGCGGGCTAAAACCGTGGAGACTGCCAAGGGCAAAAAAGACTTTGAGGAAGCGTTCTTCACGATGAAGAGGGTAAAAAACATAGTTCCGCAAGGTTTTGAAGCGGTCTCTTTTGAACCCGAAGAGTTTTACGAGAAAAAACTTTGGAACGCTTATCTTGAGTTCAGGCCGAAGTTTGAAGAATTGATTGAGGAAAAGAGGTATAAAGAAGCGCTGGAATTGATTAAAGAACTCGGAAGGTTCGTTGGCGAGTTCTTTGATTGCGTTCTCGTAATGCACGAAGACGAAACGGTAAGAAATCGGAGGTTGTCCATACTTTGGAACATATCAAGCACGATTTCAAAACTGCTTGATGTCGGAAAACTATCCGTTTAGGAGGAGGAAGATGGGTTCCAAAAAGATGGTTTATTACTTTGGGGGCGGTAAGGCTGAAGGGAATGCGAATATGAGGATGCTTCTCGGAGGCAAGGGTGCAAACCTTGCGGAAATGACCAACTTGGGTCTGCCCGTTCCACCGGGCATAACGATAACCACCGAAGTTTGCAGAGAATACTACAAACTCGGCAAGAAGTTTCCGGAAGGAATGTGGGAACAGGTTCTTGAGGGGCTCAAAAAGATAGAAAAAGAAGTGGGCAAAAAGTTCGGAAGTAAGGACAATCCCCTTCTCGTTTCCGTTCGTTCGGGAGCGCCCGTTTCAATGCCCGGTATGATGGACACCATTTTGAACCTCGGTCTTAATGACGAATCCGTTGAGGGACTTGCAAAAGCAACGAACAACGAGAGGTTTGCTTGGGATTCTTACAGAAGATTCATTCAAATGTTCGGAGATGTCGTTTTGAAAGTTCCCCACGAAAAGTTTGAAAAGATTTTGGAAGAAAGAAAAAAAGAAGTCGGTGCAAAGCAAGACATAGACCTGACCGCAGAAGACTTCAAATACATCGTTCAAAAGTATAAAGAACTGGTGAAGAAGGAAACCGGAAGGGAGTTTCCCCAAGACCCTTACGAACAGTTGAAAATGGCCATAAGGGCTGTTTTTGATTCTTGGAACAACCCGAGGGCTAAGAAATACAGAGAGATAAACAACATTCCCGACGATTACGGAACTGCGGTGAACATTGTTGCAATGGTTTTCGGAAACATGGGGGACAACTCCGGAACGGGCGTTGCCTTCACGAGAAACCCTTCAACCGGCGAAAACGAGTTTTACGGAGAATACCTCAAGAATGCTCAAGGAGAAGACGTTGTGGCCGGTATCAGAACCCCGCAACCCCTTACCAAAGCCCAGAAAACGTCGGAAGACCAAGTTTCCCTTGAGGAAGAATTCCCGGAAATCTACCAAGAACTTCTGAAAATCAGGGAAATACTTGAAAAGCACTACAGGGACATGCAGGACATAGAGTTCACGATTGAAAACGGTAGACTGTGGATGCTTCAAACCCGTTCCGGAAAAAGAACCGCAAGGGCTGCGGTAAAAATAGCGGTTGACATGGTGAAGGAAGGACTGATTACGAAAGAAGAAGCCATTTTAAGAGTTGACCCCTCTTCCATCAACCAACTCCTTCACCCGGCGATAAACGAATCTTCGCGGAAGAAAGCCATAGAAGAAGGAAGGCTTCTGACAAAAGGACTTCCCGCAGCACCCGGAGCGGTTTCCGGAAAGGTCGTTTTCAACGCGGACGATGCGGTATCTCTTTCAGAAAAAGGCGAAGCGGTAATCCTTGTAAGGCACGAAACCTCTCCCGAAGACATCCACGGAATGCACGCAGCAAAGGGAATTTTGACCGCAAGGGGCGGTATGACCTCCCACGCAGCGGTCGTTGCAAGGGGTATGGGAAAAACTTGCATCGTTGGTGCTGAAGAAATTCACATTGACTACGACAAGAAGGAATTTACCGTCAACGGTAAGGTAATCAAAGAGGGGGACATCATAACCATAGACGGTTCTACCGGAGAAGTTTTTGAAGGAGTCGTAGAGACCATTCCTGCTCAGATTTCCGGCGAGTTTGAAGAACTTATGAAGTGGGCTGACGAGATAAGGACTTTAAAGGTCAGGGTGAATGCGGACACTCCGGAAGATGCAAAGCAGGGAAGGGACTTCGGAGCGGAAGGAATAGGTCTTTGCAGAACGGAGCACATGTTCTTCAAGGAAGAGAGGATTCCGGTAGTCAGAGAAATGATTCTTGCGAAGACAAAAGAGGAAAGGAAAAAGGCTCTTGAAAAACTCCTTCCGATGCAAAGGGAAGACTTTGAAGGCATATTTGAAGTTATGGACGGTCTGCCCGTTAACATCAGACTCCTTGACCCTCCATTGCACGAGTTTTTACCGAAAACCGAAGAGGAGTTCAGAAAAACCGCAGAGGCTACGGGCTTGAGCGTTGAGGAAGTTAAGGAAAGAACCGCAGAACTTCAAGAAGTTAACCCGATGTTAGGATTAAGAGGTTCAAGACTCGGAATTGCATATCCCGAAATCTACGAAATGCAAGTCAGAGCAATCCTTGAAGCAGCGTGCAACTGCAAGAAGAGGGGAATAGACGTTAAGCCGGAGATAATGCTTCCTTTGATTGCGGATGACAGGGAACTTGCGGAATTGAGGAAACTCGTTGAAAGAACGGCACAAAAAGTTTTTGAAGAAAAAGGAATAAGCGTTGACTACAAGGTAGGAACGATGATAGAAGTCCCGAGGGCTGCGTTAATAGCGGACCAACTTGCAGAAACTGCGGAGTTCTTCTCCTTCGGAACGAACGACCTGACTCAAATGACGTTCGGACTTTCAAGGGACGATGCGGGTAAGTTCATAAGCAGATACATTGAAAGGGGAATCCTCAAGGGAGACCCGTTCATCCACATTGACGAAAACGGCGTCGGAAGACTCATAGAACTTGCCATAAAGAAAGGGAAGTTGGTCAGGAAAGACTTGAAGACGGGAATTTGCGGAGAACACGGAGGAGACCCGAGGTCAATAAGGTTCTTCCAAAGGGTGGGAGTTGATTATGTGAGTCCTTCACCGTTTAGAGTTCCGATAGCAAGGCTTGCGAGCGCTCAAGCGAGGATAAAGCAAATGAGGGGAGAACTTAAATGAAAACGGTATTGCTGACAGGTTGCGCGGGATTTATAGGCTTTAAAACCGCTGAATTTCTTCTTAAAAGAGGTTATAAGGTTGTTGGCGTTGACAACATGAACGACTATTACGACGTGAGACTCAAAGAATACCGCTTGGAAAAACTCAAAAGTTTTAACGACTTCAGGTTCTTTAAGGTTGACATAGAAAACCTTGATGCTTTAAGGATTCTTTTTGAGGAGTTTGAATTTTCGGGAATTTTGAACCTTGCAGCAAGGGCCGGCGTAAGATACAGCATTGAAAACCCGTTCGTTTACACTACGACCAACGTTATCGGAACTTTGAACCTTCTTGAACTTGCAAAAGAGTATGGGGTAAAGAAGTTTCTCCTTGCTTCAACTTCATCTTTGTATGCCGGCCAGAAAATGCCGTTCAGCGAGGAACTGCCGGTTAACACTCCGATATCTCCCTACGCTGCCAGCAAAAAGTCTGCGGAAGTTCTGAGTTACACTTATCACTACCTTTACGGAATTGATGTGGTCATCGTAAGATACTTCACCGTTTACGGACCGGCTGGAAGACCCGATATGAGCATCTTCAGGTTTATAAAGTGGATTGACGAAGGCAGAGAAGTTGAGGTTTACGGAGACGGCAGTCAGGCAAGAGACTTTACCTATGTTGACGACATAGCGGAAGGAACCATAACGGCTTTTGAAAAGTGTTCGGGATACGAAATCATAAATCTCGGAGGCAACGAACCTCACAAACTCTCGGAAGTCATTTCAAAGATAGAGAACTTGCTCGGGAAGAAAGCGCGGATAGTTTACAAGGACTTTCACAAGGCTGACCTTAAAGCCACCTGGGCTGACATTTCAAAAGCCCAGAGACTCCTTGGCTGGAATCCGAAAGTGAAACTTGACGAAGGGCTGAAAAGAACGGTAGAGTGGCACGTTGAAAACAGGGAATTAGTAAGAGAACTTAAAGGAGTTTAAAAATGTCTGGTTATTTTTTGCCCGACGAAAAGGGAAAGTATGGAGATTACGGAGGGAAGTTCGTTCCGGAAACGCTTATGTCCGCCCTTTCCGAACTTGAAGAAGGTTACGAAAAGGTTAAAAAAGACCCGGAGTTTCAATCCGAATTCAGGAAACTGCTTGAAGAGTATGTTGGAAGACCAACTCCTTTGCAGTATGCCAAAAGATTTTCGGAATTTTTGGGAGGCAAGGTAAAGGTTTACCTCAAAAGAGAAGACCTAAATCACACGGGAGCCCACAAGATAAACAACGCTCTCGGCCAAGCCCTTTTGGCAAAAAGACTCGGAAAAAGAAGAATCATTGCGGAAACAGGAGCAGGTCAGCACGGAGTAGCAACAGCAACCGCTTGTGCATTCTTGGGGCTTGAATGTGTAGTTTACATGGGCGAAGAGGATGCTCAAAGGCAGTCTCTTAACGTCTTCAGGATGGAACTCCTCGGCGCAAGGGTTGAGGTTGTAAAAAGCGGAAGCAGAACTCTAAAAGATGCCATAAACGAAGCCATTAGAGATTGGGTAACAAACGTCAGAACCACTCACTACATCATAGGTTCGGTAGTAGGTCCCCATCCTTATCCCCAAATCGTCAGGGACTTTCAGTCGGTAATCGGTAAAGAGACTAAAGCACAAATTCTTGACAGAGAAGGCAGGTTACCGGATGTTATCGTTGCCTGCGTCGGGGGAGGAAGCAACGCAATGGGAATGTTTTATCCCTTCATTGAAGACGATGTTCGTTTGGTAGGAGTAGAAGCAGGAGGACTCGGAATAGAAACGGGAAAACACGCAGCAACCTTGTGTGCAGGGAAAGTGGGAGTGTTCCACGGTGCAAAGTCTTACCTTCTTCAAACAGAAGACGGTCAGGTAACTCCTACTCATTCAATTTCCGCAGGACTTGACTATCCCGGAGTGGGTCCCGAACATTCTTACCTTAAAGACATCGGAAGGGCAGAATACTATGCGGTTACTGACGAGGAAGCACTTGATGCTTTTAAAGTTCTTGCAAGAACGGAAGGTATCATACCGGCCCTTGAAAGCGCTCACGCGGTTGCTTGGGTAATTAAGAACTCAAAGGAACTGGAAGGGAAAATTGTCGTGATAAACTTATCGGGAAGGGGTGACAAAGACGTAGCACACGTTAAAAGGCATCTTGAAGGGGGGAATTATGGTTAACGTAAGAGAACTTGCGAAGTCTGCCAAAGAAGTCAGTTACAAATTGATAGACATCCCGACCGATGTAAAGAATGCGGTTTTGAGAAGAGCAAAGACCCTTTTAAGGGAAAAGGTTGAGGTTTTAAAAACGGAAAACGAAAAGGACCTCAGAGCCGGAGAGGAAAAAGGACTTTCAAAAGCAATGCTTGACAGGCTACTCTTGAACGAGAAGAGAATAAAGGCAATGGAAGATGTGCTTGAAGACGTTGCGAATCTTCCGGACCCGGTGGGTGAAATAGTTAAGATGTGGAAGAGGCCCAACGGACTGTTGATTGGAAAGATGAGAGTTCCTCTCGGTGTGGTCGGAATCATTTATGAGTCAAGACCGAACGTTACCGTTGAAGCGGGAGCGCTGTGCATCAAGAGTTCAAATGCCGTAATTTTGAAAGGGGGTTCAGAAGCAATAAACACCAACAGGGTTCTCGTGGAAATCCTGAAGGAATCCGCGGACAAGGAAGGCTTTCCTCCTGAAGCGATAGGATTCATTGACTCTACGGACAGAAGCATAGTAAAGGAAATGCTGAAACTTGACGAATACATAGACGTTGTAATTCCGAGGGGCGGGGAAGGGCTTATAAGGTTCGTTTCCGAAAATGCCAGAATGCCGGTCATAAAACACTACAAAGGCGTTTGCCACGTGTTTGTTGACGAACATGCAGACCTTGAAAAGGCTTGGAAAATATGCTTGAACGCAAAAGTTCAAAGACCGGGAGTCTGTAATGCAATGGAAACAATGCTCGTCCACTCAAAAATAGCGGACAGATTCCTGCCGAAGATGATTGAACTTTTTAAAGAAGCAGGAGTTGAACTCAGGGGATGTGAAAGAACGAGAAAATACGACCCCGATTACATAAAACCCGCAACAGAAGAAGACTGGTATGCAGAATACCTTGACCTCATACTGGCGGTTAAGATAGTTGACTCCCTTGAAGAGGCAATAGACCACATAAATACTTACGGTTCTCATCACAGCGACGCAATAGTAACGGAAAACTACTCAAATAGTTTGAAGTTCTTGAACAGGGTGGATTCTTCTGCGGTATATGTCAACGCCTCAACGAGGTTTACCGACGGAAACGTTTTCGGACTCGGTGCAGAAATGGGAATTTCAACGGACAAAATTCATGTCAGGGGTCCGATGGGACTTGAAGACCTAACAATAACCAAATACATAATCTTTGGTAACGGCCAGATAAGAGAATGAACGGGAAAGCAATGAAGAACGAAGTAAAGATAGAAAGATGGGAAAGAATGGAAAATTTTTCCGAATTCTTTCCCATGTTGAAAGGAATGCTTGAAAGCATATACGGTTCTGCGGAAAAGGGCTTGAAAATTTACAAAGAAAGATATGATGCCATAAACTACTACAGAAAGTATCAAATGGCACCCAATTCCTTTCTGCTAATTGCAAAAAAGGACAACAAAATCGTGGGATTTCTTTACGCAAGGAGGAAAAGAAACCACACTTACTTGTATGACATATTCGTAAAGCCCGAATATCGCAAGCAAGGAATTGCAAGAAGAATGATAGAAACTCTTGAAAAACTTGCCGGCAAGCCGATTCGTGCGGATACTCATGAAGGAGCATTGAAAGCGTTTAAAAAGTTGGACTTCAAGGTCATAAAGGAATACCTTGAGGACGGAATAAGGTGGTATCTCGTTGAAAGAGACTGATAAAACGGTCTATCTCCTCTTCTCTGGAGGACTTGACAGTATCCTCGCTTCCCGGGTTCTTAAAGACTTGGGGTTCAAAGTAATCGGCGTTTTCGTGGAACTTCCGTTTTACGAGAGGAAACCATCGGAAGTTAAAAATTTTTCAAAGTTTGCAAATCTTGACGAACTTTTAATTCTCAAAGCAGGAGAGGACTACCTTGAAATCGTAAAGAATCCGAAGTTCGGTTACGGGAAAGGTGCCAATCCGTGTATAGACTGTAGGGCTTACATGCTGAAAAGAGTCAAAGAAATCGCAAAAGGAGCCATAATAGCAACCGGAGAGGTTCTCGGTCAAAGGCCAAAGTCCCAAAAGTTAAGCGCTTTTAGAAAAGTGGAAAAACTTTGCGAACTTGAAGGAAGAGTTTTAAGACCCCTTTCTGGAAAAATTTTACCGGAAACGGTTTATGAAAAAGAAGGAATCGTAAGCAGAGAGAAACTTTTAAGCATCAAAGGAAGAAGCAGGAAAAAGCAGATAGAACTTTTGAAGAAGTTCGGACTGGACTTTGGCAAACTTCCGACACCGTCAGGAGGATGCTTGCTAACTGACCCCCAATTTTCAAAAAGGGTTTTTGACCTCATTGAACACGAAGAACTCAACATGGACAACGCAAAACTACTAAAACTCGGAAGGCACTTCAGATTAGGCACTTGTAAGTTGGTTCTGGGAAGGAACGAAGCGGAAAACAGAAAACTTTTGGAACTTAAAAAAGAGGAAGACTATCTTCTCAAAGCCATGTGTCCTTCTCCCGTCGGTATCTTAAGAGGAAAAGAATGCAACCGGTATCTTGAACTTGCAGGGAAAATACTGGCAAGATATTCTGATTGCGAGCAATCCGCAACAATTAGGGTGGAAAAGAACAGCAAAGTTATAAAAACTTTTCAAGCAGAAAAACTTGAAAGCGTGGAAGATTACCGAATTTAGGGCGTGTTTT
>CAZZKT010000024.1:0-16238 GCA_964654625.1 uncultured bacterium | reverse complement strand
GCATAGGTATGAACATCCTCCCCATTTCTACCCAAGAAAAAAGGTTATCCACCTGGTAGCCAAAATACTTAAACTTCCTAATTTCCTCTTGACTTTACTGACTCTTTTTGAATAAGATAATCTCAAAATTGAGGTAGCACGGAAGGAGGTAAGAGAGAATGGCCGTTGAGAGGACGCTTGTAATCGTAAAGCCTGACGCGGTTGGAAAAAATGCAGTAGGAGACATTGTGAGAATCTTTCAGGAAAACGGCTTGAAACTCGTTGCCATAAAAATGGTGAAACTGACCAAAGAGCAAGCGAAGAAGTTTTACATAGTTCACAAAGATAAACCTTTTTACGAAGAACTCACGGACTTTATGTCTTCTGGTCCCTGTGTTCCGATGGTTCTTGAGGGAGAAAACGCAATAGAGAAAGTTAGAAAAATAATAGGTGCTACCGACCCTGCCAAAGCAGAAGAAGGAACAATCAGGAAGAAATACGGTTCTGACGTTGGGAAAAACGCCGTTCACGCTTCGGATTCCAAGGAATCGGCAAACTATGAAATTCCGTTCTTCTTCAGCGAGATGGAAATTCAAACTTACTAAGGGGATTTAATGGACGACAGTTTCAGTATTCTGGGCATTAACCCAAAGCATTTACTCAAAGAAGCAGAACTTAAATCTCCGATTCTTGTCAAACACTATGTATTTGAAGACCTGCTTGACTCCGGAGAAAACCTTCTGTTCAGAAAATTAACCCTTGAAAACGGCTTTGAATTTTACCTTTATTCCCTTTTGAAGAAGACAAAAACTCCGTTCGGCAGGGAAGAAGAAAACATCCTCGGCTATTACATAGGCTTTAAGGACGGCAATGTTCTGAACTTTGAAGATTTTAACTTCAAAATCAGTTCTTTTGATGAGTTTTCTCTTCTCGTTGAAGCGGTTGAAACGGGAGAAGGAGAAACTTTTTGCTTTGAACTTTGCAATGTCGGAGAACTTCCCGAGAGAATAAAAGGAGAATTACCCGTATCTTTGGCAGTTTACTCTGAATCCGTTGAAAAAATTGAAACTCCCGTTCATTTGAATCAAGTTGCGGACGAAAACAAAGAACTTTTCAAACTTGCCATTAAAGGTAACGAAAAGGCTTACGAAAAACTTGAAAGGGAACTCGGAAACCTTGCTCAAGAAATTCTCAAAATGTCAAACTCTCCGGAAACCTTGTTTGACACGTTTGTTTTGAATTCCGAAAATAACTATACTTTAATAGGAATCACAACTTCTTTGAGAGAGGTTTCTTTGGGGGATAAGAAATTAACCGTGATTTCCATTCTTGCAGAAGACAGAAGGTTTGTTATTTTATCCAGAGATGCAGGTCAGATAAAGGAAGGAGACAGGGTGAAAGTTAAAGGAAAAATGTATGGTGTTGCGCTAACTTAGTTGAAAAATAGGAGGAAATCGTGAAAATCGGAAGGTTTAGGTGGGGAGAAAAGACAATCTACGGAATCGTCAGAGGGAAGGAAATTGTGCCGGTTAGGGAAAAAACGGTTCAGGAACTTATGAATTCCATCACTCCGACTGACGAGAGAATAAGTTTTAAGGACGTTAAATTTCTTTCTCCGACAAGACCGACGAAGATTGTTGCTGTTGGTTTGAACTACAGAGCCCATGCGGAAGAAATGCAAAAGGTAATTCCGGAAGAACCTTTGATATTTTTAAAACCTTCAACATCGGTCATCGCCAACAAAATGAAGATAATCATTCCGAAGATGTCAAAGAGAGTGGACTATGAGGGAGAACTTGCGGTTGTGATAGGTAAAAGGTGCAAGAACGTTTCTCCCGAGGAAGCGAAAGATTACATCCTCGGTTACTCTTGCTTTAACGACGTAACCGCAAGAGACCTTCAACAAAAGGACGTTCAATACACAAGGGCTAAATCTTTTGACACTTTTGCTCCATACGGTCCGTGGCTTGCAATCGGCATAGACCCGACAAATCTTAAACTCGTTACCAGAGTTAACGGAGAAGTCAAACAGGAAGGAAACACTTCCGACATGATTTTTTCTCCCTTTGAACTCGTTTCCTTCGTTTCAAAAATAATGACCTTACTTCCGGGAGACGTAATCGCAACTGGAACACCCGCCGGAGTTGGAAGACTTAATCCGGGAGACAGAGTGGAAGTGGAGATAGAAAATGTCGGAACGCTCATAAACTATGTTGTGGAGGAAAAAGATGAAGGTGTTGGCAATTAACGGTTCTCATAGAAAAGCATCCACCGCTCTCTTGCTTGAAGAAGTCCTCAAAGAAATAGAACACGAAAAAGAGTTGATTCATTTGTGCGACTACGAACTGTCTTTCTGTAAGGTGTGCAACGAGTGCAAAAGAAACGGTGGAGTATGCATCGTTAAGGACGGCTATCAGGAAATTGAAAAGAAACTGAAATCAGCGGATGCCATAATAATAGGTTCTCCGGTTTATTTTGGTTCTGTTACGGGAATGTTGAAAACTTTGTTTGACAGAACGAGAACTTTGAGAGTAAACTGGGAGTTGAAAAACAAGATATGCGGAGCAGTTGTTGTCGGGGCTACAAAACACGGTGGGCAAGAACACACCATCCAAACGATTCACGCTTGGGCTTTGATACACGGAATGATACTGATTGGAGACTCTTCTCCGACCGCCCACTTTGGAGGAATGGCTGTTGCAAGGTCAGAAAACGGCAAATACATCTTTGACGAGTGGGGACTTAAAACTGCTAAGAGTCTTGGAAAAAGAATAAACGAGGTTCTCAACCTGCTTAAGAAATGATTTATCTCGGAACGAGCGGTTTTCTCTACTGGGACTGGAGAGGAAGGTTTTATCCGCAGGATTCAAGACCTTCCGATTGGTTAAAGTTTTATGCAGAAAAATTCAACGCTTTGGAAATTAACTCGTCCTTTTATAGATTACCTTCGCTTACCACTGTCAAAAACTACAAAAAGTTGGTTCCAAACTTGGCATTTGTTTTTAAACTTTTCAAAGGAATAACCCATCAAAAGGAACTGAGCGATGAGAATGTGATACCTTTTTTGAAAGTCAGAGATATTCTCGGAGAGAATCTAAAATGTATAATAGCCCAATTTCCAAAAACTTTTCGTTCTTCTTTGAAAAATCTTGAGTTCGTTTTAAAGATAAAGGAAAGATTTGAAAAAGAGGGAATTAATGTGTCTTTTGAGTTAAGAGAACCTTCGTGGGAACGCTTTTTTGAGGAAATGAAGAAAGAAAAAGTAGTAGTCTGTTGCATAAGTGCGCCGGAGAAAAAGGGGTGGCTCAAAAGCTGCCTTCACTCTGAAAGACTTGCTTACTTCAGATTTCACGGTGAAAAAGAACTTTACAAGGGAAATTACAGCGAAGAAACCCTTAAAGCCTTCGCGGACAAGATAAGAAATTGCAATTCGGAAGAAATTTTTTGCTTCTTTAACAACACCTCAAAATCTTGTGCTCCTTATGATGCTTTGAAGTTAAAAACCCTTTTAAATTCTTAAGTCTCCGACAAGTTCACTTATGTTGTTATAACCGTGTCTTTTGAGGTATTCGGAAAGTCCTTCGTTAATTTCTACAACAACTTTTGGGTTGTAAAAGTTTGCGGTTCCGACTTGAACCGCGCTGGCACCGGCGAGGAAGAACTCAACCGCGTCTTTCCAGTCGGAGATTCCTCCGATGCCGATTACCGGCACTTTGACCGAGTTTGCAACTTGATAAACAATCCTTAAAGCCACGGGTTTAATGGCCGGTCCGGAAAGACCCCCGAAGACTTTTGCAAGTCTCGGTTTCTTCTTTTCAATGTCAATAGCCATTCCCAAAAGCGTGTTGATTGCGGAAATTCCGTCCGCTCCTGCCTTTTCAACTGCTTTTGCAATTTCCGTTGGGTCCGAAACATTCGGAGTGAGTTTGAATATAACGGGCTTGTCGGTAACACTTTTTACACTTTCAACGAGTTTTGCGGATTCAACGGGGTCAACTCCGAAAGCCATTCCCCCTTTGTTCACGTTGGGACAGGAAGCGTTTATCTCCAAAGCGGAAACCTTTTTGCATCCGTTGAGAACTTTTGCAACCTCAACGTATTCTTCAATCGTTTCTCCGTAGATGTTAACAATCACCTTGCAGGCATATTTTTCAAGTTTCGGAAGAATCTTCAGAACAAATTCCTCAACCCCCGGGTTTTGAATACCTATGGAGTTCAACATTCCGCACGGAGTTTCCCAAATCCTCGGAGGAGGATTTCCTTCTCTCGGTTTTAAGGATATTCCCTTAACGCAAATGGCTCCGACTTTGTTCAAGTCCAAAAACTCTTCAAATTCAATCCCGAATCCGAACGTTCCCGAAGCAGTCCATACCGGAGAAGAAAATTCAATTCCCCACAAATTTATCTTTAAAGATTCCATTTAAAACTCCAACGCATTTTTCACATGAACGATTTTTTTGTTGTCTTTTTCCGCTTCTATCCCTATGACATCAAACCTTATTCCTTCAAATTTTCCTTTAAAATCTTGCAGGAACTTTAAAGCGGTCTTCTTTATCCTTTCAGCCTTTTTCCTGTCAACGGTTTCAAGGGGATTCACCAAAGAATCCTTCTTTCTCGCCCTGACCTCAACAAAAACGAGGATTTTTTCTTCAGGGTCAAATGCAACTATGTCAATTTCCCCGAATAAACTCCTGTAGTTTCTCGTGATAATATTGTAGCCTTTCCTCAACAGATAACGAGAAGCAAGTTTTTCTCCTTCTTTTCCTTTCTCCCTTGACATGTTTGAAAGACTCCCTGTGGATTTCACAAATTCCGTATTTGTTTATGGCTGATATGTGTTCTTTGGTCGGATAGCCCTTGTGCTTTTTGAAGTTATATTCCGGGAAAAAGTCGTGAAGACACTCCATTATGTGGTCTCTTGCAACTTTTGCCAGAATGCTTGCACAAGCACAAGAAAAACTGTTTTCATCTCCTTTTTTGATAGAAATGTAGGGAACATTGAGGAAAGAAAGATTTAAATAGTCCGCTATCACAAAATCGGGGCGGGTTTTTAACCTTTCAAAAGCCCTTTTTACGCAGAGGAGGACCGCTTGATAGATATTTAGTTCATCAATTTCTTTTGAATCTGCGATTCCGAAAGAAAAATCTTTTGCTTTTTCAATTATCTCAAAAAAAAGTTTTTTTCTCCTTGAAGGAGTTAGCCTTTTTGAATCCCTATTGACAAAAGGAACTACATTTTTTTCAAAAACAACGACCGCACAAACAACGGGACCTGCAAGAGGACCCCTACCTGCTTCGTCAACTCCGGCGATTGTTGAAAATCCCTTTTTCCAATACAAACTCTCTAACCTTAGGATGTCTTCTTCTCTTCCCACTCTTTAAGTTCTTTAACTTTGGCAGATTTTCCTCTTAACTCCCTCAAGTAGTAAAGCCTTGCCCTTCTGACTTTTCCTCTCTTCACAACTTCAATCTTCTCTATGACAGGTGCATGAAGCGGAAACGTTCTTTCAATTCCTATTCCGTAGGATTCCCTTCTTACGGTAAAAGTTGCGTCCGTTCCCCCTCCTCTTTTCCTAATCACAATGCCCTCAAAGGGTTGAATCCTTTCCCTGTCTCCCTCTTTTACCTTTACATAAACTCTCACAGTATCTCCGGGTTTGAAGTCCGGCAAATCGTTTCTTAAATACTTGCTTTGAACGAATCTTACGAGTTCGTCAAGGGACGGCATCCTTCAAACCTCCTAAAACAAAAAAATTTAGTGGTGCGCCCGGCAGGATTCGAACCTGCGACCTCGAGATTAGGAATCTCGCGCTCTATCCTCCTGAGCTACGGGCGCACATAAGGGGTCGTTCAGAATCAGGAAAATTATACAAAGCAAATCAAGTTGTCAAGGTTGAGACAAAATGTTTGCTATAATTTTTTTGAGCACATTTACCTCCTGTTGTTAGATTTTTTGTCTGCGTGATAATACCCCCTTCGGGAGAGTGTTTTTTTGATTACAGATGAGGAGAACTTCAACAGGTTGTAAATTTTGTCCATTATTGGTATATTATATGTTGTCGTTTTATTAAACTTTTGAAAGGAGGTAGAGACGTGAAAGTCTTAAGCAAAAAGGAGATTGAAACCGCTGTTGCTGGAGCGGTTGAAATCCTTCAAGATAGAGTATCAGTCAAGGACGAAAGTAAAGTAAGAGAAGAAATAGATAACCTCGTTTACACTGCCGTTTTTGGAGACGAAGATGCCAAAAAATTCTCAAGGTGGCTGATAAGGGCGATTGCCCTTGAACTTGGTATTGTTCCTGCTTCCATTCACGACCTTTATACAAAGTGTCTTGCAAAAGAAGAAGTTAACAAGTGGTTCACCGTTCCTGCAATCAATGTCAGGGGAATGACCTATGATGTTATGAGAAGGATTTTTAGGGTTGCAGTTAAGGAAGATGTTGGGGCGTTAATCCTTGAAATTGCTAAGTCCGAAATCGGGTATACAGACCAAAGACCGGAAGAATATGCGGTGTGCGTTTACGCATCCGCTATAAAAGAAGGATTTAGGGGTCCCGTTTTCATTCAAGGAGACCACTTCCAGTTTAATGCCAAAAAGTATGCCCAAGACCCGGAAAAAGAACTTGAAAGCATTAAATCTTTAACGAAAGAAGCCATTGAAGCGGACTTTTTCAACATTGACATAGACCCCTCAACGCTGGTTGACTATTCAAAAGAAACCCTTGAAGAACAGCAATACCACAACTTCATCAATACTGCCAAGATGACCGCATTCATAAGGGAAATAGAGCCGGAAGGCGTTACTGTATCGGTAGGCGGAGAAATAGGACACATAGGAGGGAAAAACTCCACACCCGAAGAGTTTGAAGCGTTTATGAAGGGTTACCTCAAAGAACTTGAGAAACTCGGAGTTTCAACGGGCATAAGCAAAATATCGGTTCAAACCGGAACAGAACACGGCGGAATTCCTTTACCGGACGGAACGATAGCCAAGGTTAAACTGGACTTTGGAGTTCTTGAATCCATAGGAAAAATAGCAAGGGAAAAGTATTCAATGGCCGGTGCGGTTCAGCACGGTGCTTCAACCCTTCCGGATGAACTCTTTCACAAGTTTCCGGAAGTCAAAACCGCAGAAATCCACCTTGCAACAGGTTTTCAAAACATAATCTACGAACACTTACCGCAAGACTTTAAAGAAGAAGTTTACAACTGGTTGAAGACAGAACTAAAGGGAGAGTGGAAAGAAGGATGGACGGAAGAACAGTTTATCTACAAGACCCGCAAGAAAGCATTTGGAAAGTTCAAAAAAGACTTCTGGGACTTACCTCAAGATGTTAAAGAACCGATGCTTGAAGACCTTGAGAAAAAGTTTAGGTTCCTCTTTGAACAACTCGGTGTTTTCGGAACAAAGGAAGTAGTCAACAAATACGTGAAACCCGTGAAGATTTACAAGAAAAGGGAGGGATAGATGTTAAGTTATGACGTTTTAATCGTAGGTGCAGGAGGAGCGGGTCTTTACTCTGCACTTGAAGCGAGTAAGTTCAAAGGTTTAAAAGTGGGCGTTCTATCAAAAGTTTATCCGACTCGTTCCCACACGGGCGCTGCTCAAGGAGGCATTAACGCATCTCTCGGAAACGTTGCTCCGGACAGTGCGGAGAAACACACCTACGACACCATTAAGGGAAGCGACTTTCTTGCAGACCAAGATGCAGTAGAACTTATGTGTAAAATGGCTCCGAGAATAATAAGGGAAATGGAACACATGGGATTACCTTTTTCAAGGCTTGAGGACGGAAGAATTGCCCAAAGACCTTTCGGAGGTGCTTCTTTTCCGAGAACCTGTTATGCTGCAGACAAGACCGGACACGTTATGTTACAAACTCTTTTTGAACAGTGTCTTAAAAAGGGAGTTGAATTTCTCAACGAGTGGTTCTTGCTTTCCATCGTTCACGACGGAACGAGGGTTAAAGGAATCGTTGCAATGGACTTGAGGACCGGAAAGATAGTTGGAATAAGGGCAAAGGTTGTTATTCTTGCAACCGGCGGGTATGCGAGAATTTACTGGAAAAGAACCTCAAACGCTCTCGGAAACACCGGGGACGGAATTGCGTGTGCGTTAAGAGCAGGGATTCCGTTAAAAGACATGGAGTTCGTTCAATTTCATCCGACCGGTTTGAGAAGGACTGGAATTCTCGTTACTGAAGGTGCTCGGGGAGAGGGGGGATATCTCATAAACAACAAAGGAGAAAGGTTTATGGAAAAATACGCTCCGGAAAAGATGGAACTTGCGCCGAGGGACCTTGTTTCAAGAGCCATTGAAACGGAAATCATGGAAGGAAGAGGATTTGAAGACGACGAAGGGAATCAATACGTTCACCTTGACTTAAGACACTTGGGAAGGAAGAAGATTCTTGAAAGACTCCCTCAAATAAGAGAACTTGCCATAGACTTTGAAGGAGTTGACCCGATTGAAGAACCCATTCCCGTAAGGCCGACCGCTCACTACTCAATGGGTGGAATTGACGTTAATACAGAATGCAAAACGGAAATAGAAGGGCTTTACGCAGCAGGAGAGTGCGCATGCGTTTCCGTTCACGGGGCAAACAGGCTCGGCGGAAACTCTCTCCTTGAAATTGTTGTTTTCGGTAAAATTGCCGGAAAGTCCGCAGGAGATTACGCTTCTTCTGTGTCCTATCCGAACTTTGAAGAATCTGCAGTAAAAGATGAAGAAAAGAGAATTGAAAAACTCTTTAACGGAAGCGGAAAGGAAAAACTTTCAACCTTGAGAGAGGAACTTAGCGAAACGATGAGCAAATACGCCGGCATTTTCCGTTCGGAAGAAGGACTCAAAAAGGGTATGGAGAAACTGCAGGAAATCAAAGAAAGAGCAAAAGAATTGAAAGTTTACGACACCTCAAAAGTGTTTAACACTAACTTACAGCAAACTTTAGAGTTTTTAAACCTGCTTGAGGTGGCTGAAACGATAGTTCTTGGAGCAATTGAAAGAAAGGAAAGCAGGGGAGCACACGCAAGAACGGACTATCCTAAAAGGGACGACGACAACTTCCTCAAGCATTCGGTTATCAGAAAGAAAGAAGACGGCAGTTTGGAAATAACATGGAAACCGGTCAAAATAACCAAGTATCAGCCTGAAGAAAGGAAGTATTAACGGGGGAAGAAGATGGAAAAAAGAAAGGTAAGGTTTGAAATTTACAGGTATGACCCTTCAAAAGACACTCATCCAAGATATGAAAGTTATGAAGTTACGGTGTCAAAAGGAATGACTGTTCTTGAAGTTCTCCAGTTTATTAAGGATAACTACGCCCCGGACTTGTCTTTCAGGGCTTACTGCAGGAGTGCAATTTGCGGTTCGTGTGCAGTCAAAATAAACGGGTATCCAAAACTTGCCTGCAAGACGCAGGTTTTAAGGGAAGTTGAAATTTACCAAACGGATACCTTGCGGATAGAACCTCTTGATAACATGAAAGTCATTAAAGACTTAATAGTTGACTGGGATGAACCGTTTGAAAAACTTGAGAAAGTCAAACCTTACCTTGTTCCCAACCCGGAAGTTGTTCCAGACACCCTTGACAAAGAATCAAGGATTTCTCCAGAACAACACAAAAAGTATGACAGATTTACGGACTGTATTATGTGCACCGCTTGTTATTCTGCTTGCACTGCAGCGACTTACGACGAAAACTACGCCGGTCCATTCCAACTCGCAAGACTTTACCGATTCGCAGTGGACCCAAGAGACGGCATTCAGGAAGAAAGAGCAAGAATCGGTTTTCTCTACGACATGTGGAACTGCGTAAGGTGTGAAAAGTGTGCGGATATTTGTCCAAAGCATGTTTCTCCGGTCAACGGAGTGCTTGGATTAAGAGGAATTGCAGTTAATTCCGGCGACAACACTCCCGGTTCAAGACACGTAAGGGCCTTCTACAAGTCGTTGCTTGAGTCAGGTAACCTAAACGAAATGCTATTGCCTCTTAGAACTAAGGGAATCAAGGGAGTTCTTGAAAACCTTCCTCTCGGAATTAAACTCCTTCTCAAAGGAAAAGTTCACTCTCCAGTTCCAAAGAAAATCAAAGACCACGACACATTGTTGAAAGTTATGAGAGAAGTAATGGAGGAAGAAAATGGGTAGGTATGCATTTTTCCCGGGGTGTGCAGCAAAGGGAGTGGCAAAAGAACTCTACGAGTCATCGGTTGAAGTTTTTAAAGCCTTAGAACTTGACGTTGTTGAACTTGAAGAATTTAGTTGCTGTGGGGCAGGTGTTTTAGAAGAAATAAAGGACGAACTTGACCTTGTTGTGAATGCGCGGAATCTTGCTTATGCGGAAAAGTATGAAAGGGATATTTTGACCGTTTGTAGCACCTGCCTTAGAGTTTTGTTAAACACCAAAAGACTACTTGATGAGGACGAGGACTTAAGAGAAAAAGTTAACAAAGTTTTGAAAGATGTCGGTCTTGAATACACTGGAAAAGCGGACGTTAAACTCTTTCACTGGGTCTTGCTTGAAGAGTTTGGAGAAGGTTTAAAAGACAAAGTAAAGAGAAAGTTGAATCTCAAAGTCTATCCCTACTACGGATGCCACACGCTGAGACCTTCTGATACGATTCGCTACGAGTTTTCGGAAAACCCGAATTCTCTTGAAAAACTCATAGAAATTCTCGGAGCAGAACCTGTTTCCGGAACGAGAAAACTTGAATGTTGTGGATTTCACGCTTTTTGGATGGCACCGAAACTTTCAATGAAACTTACCGGGCTTAACTTAAAAGATGCAAAAGACAACGGAGCAGACTGCATAGTAACGCCGTGTCCTTTGTGCCACACAAACCTTGACGCCAACCAATCAAGGGCTTTAAAGGAAATAAACGAGTTTTTTGAAATTCCCGTTCTTCACGTTCCTCAACTCGTAGGACTTGCACTCGGAATCAGCGAAGAAAAACTCGGTCTTAAGAGGAACATCGTTCCTTTCAAAACTTTAGGAGGTGTAAGATGAAAAAGTTAGGAATTTTAGTTTTGCTTTTGGCATTTTCCGGAGTTTCTTGTGCGGTTAATCAGGGAGGGAACGCGGAAGTTGTTGTTAAAACCGCAAAAAATAACATTCTTGGGAATTCTGTTCCTCTGTTTCCCGGTTTTAAGTTCGTTCCGGAAAGGAGTTTCGTTTACGAATCTGGTGATGTAAAGATGGGAAGGTTCGTGTTTGTCGGTCAGGCTAAGGTTGAGGATGTGGTTCTTTATTACAAAGAAGTTTTACCGCAACAAGGATGGGAACCCGTTGCAGTTTCGGTGTTTGGAAAGGAAGCAATTTTAACCTATGTAACCCCAGAACAAACCTTAAATATCAACCTCAGCAGAAAAGGTTCAACAACAACGATGATAGTTCAACTCGGACCGAAAGGAGAAGCACCATTAGGACCACCGGTTAATACAGGCAAATAAAGATATTTATTCAATAGTAACGACCCTGTTTCTTCCGAGTTTTTTGGCTTTGTAGAGGGCTGAATCTGCGGATTTTAAGAGGTCTTCTACGCTCATTCCTGGTTTGTATTCTGCAACTCCGAAACTTGCGGTTATCTTTCCAACTCCTTCAAAGACATATTCCTCTACTTTCTTTCTCAACCTTTCCGCAACTCTTTTTGCTTCTTCAATTCCAGCACCAGAAACTACAACTACGAATTCTTCTCCCCCGAATCTTCCGGCAATGTCAAAGGGTCTTATGTTCCTTTTGAGAATCTGGGCAAAACTCTGTAAAACTCTGTCTCCCGTCAAATGTCCGAAAGTATCGTTGACCTTTTTGAAAAAGTCAATGTCTATCATAATGACCGAAAATGGAACGTTGTGTCTTTTGAACCTTTCTATTTCTACTTCTATTTCTTCCAAAAGTTTCTTTCTGTTTGCAAGTTTGGTCAGTTCGTCGGTTTGAGCAACTATTGAAAGTTTCTTGTTAATTTCCTCAAGTTCTTCCGCCATAGCATTGATGAAGTTGACGGTAACTCTGAAGGTCAACGAGTCTTTTTCTAAGAGTTCTTTGGGTTCTATGGAACGCGATGGAAGTTTTCTTTCTTCTGAAAGAACAAGAACAGTTTTGGTTTGATTGAAAAACTCTTTCCTTTCTTTAAACGAGTAAAACTCTCCATAAGTAAAAAATCCGTTGGTAGGTGCTATGTCATTAAGATGTTTTGTTTCTATTTCTATGGAACTTCCAAGAAGCTGCTTTCTGGCAACGCATGAATAAACAAAAACAGTTTCAACAGGAACTTTTTGCAGAAAACTAAGAGTTGCGTGAGCAGATTCATAAATAAGGTTGGGATCCCCAATGCTAAACTTAAACCGTTCTCCTTCTTTTAAATCTCCTGCATAAGTAACAGACTTCGTTTCTTTATCTATTCCAACGCAGGCTCTTGCAACCAGGTGGTGGTCCCTTCTTACCGCAATTGGAATTTCCATGGCAGATATCGGATGCTTTAGAATCTCGTCTCCAAAGTATTTCACGTAAACGTCAAGGGCGGGTCTTCCGTCAATTTCATAGACAACGTTGTCCTTGGCTTTCGTTATGCTGAACTCTTTTCCAAAAGGAACCCAGTTAAAACTGTAGTGAGTGTTTACTTCCAAATCTTTTGACAGCAAAGCGCACGCTACAACACCGTGTTTTAAAACTTTGCCACCGCTAAAAACATAAGTTTCTTCCATTTTTCCGTTGTCTCCTGCAAGGCCCCCAGCAACGACAATTTGTGAATTATCAAGAGCAAGTCCCCTTAAGAATTCGTCTCCATTACCTTTTATCCCGTCAAGAAAAGCAATAATGACTTTAGTGTCTTCTTCTACTAAACTTTCACGAACTTGCATTCCCAACGCCCTGCTATCCGTCCCTTCCACCGCAACAGCCTTCAAACCTGTTTTTTCGAAAAAGGAAAAAGAAACAACAACACTGTGTTCGTAAACTTTCCCTCTGCAAATTTCTCCCGCGGTGGTTGTTCCAATTATCACGGCGTCAGGAAAGTAAGCGGACAAAGTAGAGATTAGGTTTTCTATGAAAATAGGGTCTAAAATTCCGCAAAAAACCTGAATCAAAAGAGACTTTCCCTTTGAGTTTTTGTATTTTTCTTTGACCTCTTCTATTCTTTCGAGTTCGCGGTTGTAAATAAGACTGTAAGTTTCAATCATGACCTTCCCTCATTTATTTTGAGGTTTAATTTTCTGGCACTTGTTATATTTTAACACAAAAATCAAAGTGCGGTGGAATCAATCTTTAAGAACTTCTTTGAACTTCAAAAGACTGTTTAAAAATCCTCCGAAGTAGAAGTCCCGAAGCAGTTTTTTCCAGTTGAGTTTTCCCTCCTCAATTTCGTCAAGGTTTTTTTCAAGTTTTGCGGTGAACTCGGGAGAAACTACCTCCGGGAAGAACCTTTCAAGGAGTTCCGAAACGGCCATACCGAGTTCGGTGGGCTTTAGTCTTTTCCTGACTACCTTTACGTAGTTTCTTTTAAGCAATGTGGGAAGAATGGTTGCGTAAGTAGAGGGTCTTCCAACGCCGAGTTTTTCAAGGGTTCTTATTAGTTGGGGTTCCGTAAACCTTTGCGGGGGAGAAGTTTTGTTTTTCTTTGCAAAAATGCGAAGGACTTTTACTTCTTCTCCCTCGGGAATTGATGGAACTTCTTCTGTTTCAACGCTTACAGGGTATATCTTGATAAATCCTTCGTGAATCATTCTTTTTCCTTTTACCAAAAATTCGTAATTTCCAACGCTTATTGTGAGTTTGACTTTTTCAAATTCTGCGGGTTCTGTCGCGCTTGCAATTGTTCTTCTCCATATCAGTTCGTAAAGAGCGAGTTTTTCTTTTGATAACTTTCCTTGCAATGTTTGCGGAGTTCTGTAAATTGAAGTCGGTCTGATGCACTCGTGAGCGTCTTGGGCAGTCTGTGAGGTCTTAAAACTCCTCTTTGAAAACTTCATGCCCAAACTGGCGGTTATAAACCGCTCAAGTTGTTCTAAAAATTCTTGGGAAATCCTCGTTGAATCCGTTCTCATGTAAGTTATTAACCCTTGTTCGTATAGTTCTTGAGCTATCTTCATCGTTTGATTTGCCCTAAAACCGAACAAGTTTCCCGCAGTTTCTTGAAGAGTTGATGTTGTGAACGGAGGCGGAGGAGCAAGTTTTGAAAGTTCCGTTTCCGATTTGGAAACCTTTGCTTTCTCATAACTTTCAATTTCTTTTAAAACCTTCTGAGCAGTTTCTTTATCTTCAAACTTTGCGGTAAGAATCCCTTTAAACGTTTCTTGATTCCACTCAAATTCTGCGTGAATGGTGTAATAGACCTTCGGAATGAAGTTTTTAATCTGTTTTTCTCTGTCACAAATTATTTTTAATGCCGTTGATTGAACGCGTCCAGCGGAAAGAGCCTGCTTGAAAATGCGTGACAAATTCGGAGAAATGGTGTATCCGACTATCCTGTCAAGAATTCTTCTTGCAAATTGAGCATTTACCTTGTTTTCATCAAATTCACCCGAATTTTCTACGGCTTTTAAAACAGCATTCTTCGTTATTTCGTTAAACCTTGCTCTGAAGACAGGAACGTTAAGTCTTGAAATGACTTTTGCAATGTGCCAACCTATCGCCTCTCCTTCCCTGTCCGGGTCCGTTGCCATTATTACTTTTTGACTATTTTTTGCAAAACTTAAAATTTCGTTCAAGATTTTCTTTTTTCCCTTGAGTATTACAAACTCCGGTTCAAAGTCTTTTTCAATTTTTACTCCGAATCTTTTTTCGGGAAGGTCAAAAATGTGTCCAAGACATGCCTTAACTATAAAGTCTTTTCCGAGAATCCTTGAAATCGTTCTTGCTTTGGTAGGAGATTCAACTATTACTAATGTCTTTTTTGAAGCCATAGTAGGACAAGTTCTGCCAGTTTTCTTAAAGCCCTTCCCCTGTGGCTTATGCGGTTTTTTTCTTCAAGAGGAAGTTCTGCCATAGTTTGGGAATAACCTTCGGGAACGAAAATCGGGTCGTATCCGAAACCTCCCGTTCCCCTCGGGTTAGTAATGACCTTCCCTTCCACTTTCCCTTCTGCCCACATTCCCATGCCGGACGGTGTGCAAAAAACCGCAACGCACACATACCTTGCAGGAGATTCTTCAATCCCCTTTTCTAAAAGTTCAGAAACTAACTTTTTCAAGTTTTCTTCGTCCGTTGCATTAACTCCGGCAAACCTTGCGGATAAAACTCCGGGAAGACCGTTTAGAACGTCCACTTCAAGACCGGAATCTTCCGCTATTACAGCTTCGTTCAAAACTTTACAGTAGAACGTTGCCTTTTGTATTGCATTTTCAAGAAAAGTTTTTCCCGTTTCTTCCGGGGACTTTACGCCTTCCGGCAATGGCTCAACCGTTAGTCCGAGTTTTGAGAAAATTTCTCTTGCCTCTTTCAGTTTTCCCTTGTTTTTGGTTGCAAATATAACTTTCAAACTCCGAGAACCTCCTTTTGGATTTTTATGAGTTCTTTGATTCCTTTTTCGCCGAGTTCAAGCATTTTTAAAAGTTCACCTTTTGAAAAGGTAGCACCCTCTCCTGAACCTTGAATTTCAACAAGTTTGCCCGATTCGGTCATTACCAAGTTCATGTCAACTTCTGCAAGGTTATCTTCTTCGTAAGTTAAGTCAAGGAGAACTTCTCCTCCCACAATTCCAACGCTGACCCCGGCAACGAACTCCCTCAAAGCAACGAGTTTGCCCAACTTTTCAAGGGCTTTGTATATGGCAACAAATCCTCCGGTGATTGATGCGGTTCTTGTTCCTCCGTCCGCCTGAATTACGTCGCAGTCCACCCATAGGGTAATCTCTCCCAACATTTGGAGGTCAACAGCGCTTCTTAAAGCCCTACCGATGAGTCTTTGAATTTCTTGGGTTCTTCCTGCAGGTCTTCCTCTGTTTATGTCTCTCACGGTTCTCTGAGCAGTTGAACGGGGAAGCATGGAGTATTCTGCAGTTATCCATCCCTGGCCGGTTCCTTTCAAAAATTGAGGAACCTTCTCTTCAACGGAAACCGTGCATATCACCCTCGTATCCCCGACTTCTATAAGGCAAGAACCTTCAGCATACTTCATATAATCAACGATAATTTTCACTCTTCTTAACTCTTCGGGCTTTCTCCCGTCAACCCTTATCAAAGTTGCCCCTCCTTGCATTAAGTTTAAAGCGGGAGTTATTTTAACCTGATGCTTTTTTCCGGTCAAACTTTTTTTGAGAAAATAA
>CAZZKT010000023.1:0-17775 GCA_964654625.1 uncultured bacterium | reverse complement strand
AACAAACACTTGACAAATTAGCCTTAAGGATATAAATAATGCGTGCTTGGTTTAGAAACCCAGAGGGGAGGAAAAGATGAAGGTCATAGAACTCAAGGCTACCCTAAGGGAAAAGACCGGTAAAGGGGTAGCAAAGAGGTTACGCAGGCAGGGCTTGCTTCCGGCGGTAGTGTATGGAGGCGGAAGGCCCAACGCAACCCACATTGCAGTTTCAGCCAAGGATGTAAGAAGAATCAAGCACCATCACGGACTTATAAAACTGCTCATTGAAGGAGAAGAACAGGAAAGATACTGCATCTTAAAGGATATTCAATATAACTGGTTGGGAGACGTGCCGATTCACGTTGACTTTCAAGAGATTAAGTTCGGAGAAACGGTTGAAGTTGTCGTTGAACTTGAATTTACCGGAACTCCCGTTGGCGTTTCGGAAGAGGGCGGAATTCTTGAAATCCTCAAAAGGGAAATTACCATTGAAATATTACCAAGGGACATTCCGGACAAAATCGTGGTTGATATTTCCGGTCTTCATGTCGGAGATGCCCTGCACGCCGGAGACATTAAACTTCCGGAAGGTGCCAAACTTGTTGACAGTCCGGACGAAACGGTGGTGGTAGTTGCAGAACCCGAAGAAACCGGAGAAACCGCTGAAGGAGAAACCTCCGAAGAACAAGGAGAAACTCAACAGTAGTAATGATAAAACTCGTGGTGGGACTTGGAAATCCCGGTAAGGAATACGAGAGAACAAGGCATAACGTTGGATGGATGGTGATAGACAGGGTGAAAGAAAAAGTAAGGGCGGAAGATTACGAAAGGCGTTTTAAGGGATTTTTAACTTACGTTCCCAACTCCCAAGTTATTCTTTTAAAACCTGCAACGTTTATGAACAACAGCGGAGAAAGCGTTAAAGAGGTTGCAAGCCATTACAAAATTCGGCCGGAAGAAATATTGCTCATATACGACGACCTTGACCTGCCGGTCGGGAAACTTCGCTTGAGGTTAAGAGGAAGTAGCGGAGGGCACAAAGGGGTCCTGTCCGTTGAAAAAAGTCTTGGAAGTAATAATTTTCCAAGGTTGAGGATTGGAATCGGAAGACCCAAAAGGAAGGAAGAAGTGGTTGACTACGTTCTTTCACCTTTTAGCGAAGACGAAGCGGAAGTAATTGAAACTGCAATTTCCAAAGCGGCGGATTGCGTTGTGGAAATAATTAAACGGCAAAACATAACTCAGGACATAATGAGCAGATACAATCAATAACGGGAGGTGGAAGAATGAGGGAGTATTACTACGAAATGGTTTACATACTGAGACCCACAATGACCGACGAAGAAATTGAAAAAGGAATTGAAAGGGTTAACAGTTATGTGGAAAGATACAACGGAAAGGTATTGAAAATTGACCGCTGGGGTAAGCGCCAACTGGCTTATCCGATAAACGACTACGAGAAAGGCTACTACGTTCTTGAATACATTTACACTACGGACAGAGACTTTGTGAAAAACATGGAAAACTTCTTCAGGATAAACGAGGATGTGATAAGGTTTCTCGTGTTCAGGTTGAAGCCCTCCGAAGTCAAGAAACTCAAGGAGAGTTTGAGCAAGGAAAAGGAGGGGGTTGCGGTTAATGGCTAACAACTTCAACAAGGTTATGCTGTTGGGAAGGCTTGTTAGAGACCCGAATTTGTCATATACTCAAGGCGGAACCCCCTATGCCAGACTGAGAATGGCGGTAAATACTCCTTACAAGGATAAAAACGGAAACTGGCAGGAAGAAACCCTTTTCATAGACGTTGTTTGTTGGGGAGACGTTGCGGAAAGGGCGGTGAACAGATTAAATTCTGGAGCAAGAATTTTCGTTGAGGGAAGGCTCAGACAATCAACGTGGGAAACGGAAACCGGAGAAAGGCGTTCAAGGGTGGAAGTTGTTGCTAACAAACTTGTTTTTCTTGATTCAAAGAAAGAAACCGAAAGGGACATTGAAACCGAAGAAGAAAACTTGGATAACATAGAAGACATAGAGTTTTAGGGGGGAAAGATGAGCGACATTCTGGCTCAAAGGAGATTTATAAGAAAAAGGAAATACTGTAAGTTCTGTGCTGAAAAGATAGAAAGGATTGACTACAAGAACGTTGAACTCTTAAAGCCCTTCATTTCGGAAAGGGGAAGAATCATACCGAGGAGAATTTCGGGAGTTTGTTCAAAGCACCAAAGACAACTGGCAAGGGCGGTTAAAAGGGCAAGGCACCTCGCACTCCTTCCGTTTGTAAAAATTGAATAAGGGGGTTAAACAATGGAGATAATCCTCATCAAAGATGTTGAAAACCTCGGAAAGGTTGGAGATATCGTCAAAGTTAAAGACGGATACGCAAGGAACTATCTGATACCTGCCGGTTTTGCTTTGCCGGCAACCGATTCAAACGTCAGAAGGGTCAGAAACGAACTTACAGCCCTTAAAAAGAAAATGGAAAGACAAATTCAAAGGTTTAAGGAGATTGCGGAGAAGTTAAACACCCTCAGAATAACGATTGAACACGAAGCGGGAGAAGAAGGCAAACTTTTCGGTTCGGTAACAAGAGCCCAGATAGAAAGAGAACTCCACAAGGCCGGTTTTGAAGAAGTTGAGAGAAAACAAATAATGCTTGAGAAGCCGATAAGGGAACTCGGAACTTACGAAGTGAGAATTCACCTTTTTAAGGACATTGAAGCAACGATAACGGTTGATGTAGTTCCTTTGAAGAAAGGCTGAACTTCCAATAGCGGAGGGCAAAAATGGAATTCGTAGGAAGACACGTCATGGTTGATGCTGTGGTCAGCGATGTCGGAAGGATTAACTCCATTCAGGTGATTTATGACTACATGGAAGAACTTGCAAGACAACTTGACATGACGCTCGTTTACCCCCCGATAGTGGCGCGATTTCCTTTTGCACAGTCAGAACTTGAACAGTTCGTAAAGAGGTTATCTGAGGAAAACGTAAAGAGCAGGACCTTGCAGATTATGGAAGAGGTTTTAAGAAGAAGGGCAACCGAAGACAGCGGAATTTCCGGAGTTTCAATATGGCTTGAGAGCCACTGCACGATTCACACCTGGCCGGAGGAAAACTTCTTCAGCCTTGACGCTTACAGTTGCAAGGACTTTGACCCGATGGTGGCTTTTGAACTTACCGTTAAGTGGTTCAGCGTTGAGTATGCATCTTTCGTAGATGTAGAAAGATACATTGGGGGTCCTTGCACGATAAAGGCTTACGAGTATAAGGACGGGAAACTCGTTCCTTGCGAACCTTCTTTAAGCGGAACTTCTACTTAAAGATTTCCACTGCAAGTGCGTATATTTCTCCCCGCTTTCTTCCGCTGACTTCCTTTGTTATTCTGACGGCTTCCTTCATAGAAAGTCCTTTTTCTTTCAGAACGCTCAAGATTTCTTCCGGGGATTCAAATTCCTCGTTGGGAGGAAACATCAAAACGAACTCTCCCTTGGAAGTTTCACCCTCAAGCAGTTTGCAAAGTTCTGAAGGTTTTCCTTTCAGGTAGGACTCGTTTAACTTCGTCAGTTCTTTTAAAACCACTATTTCCGCATCCGGAACGAGGTTCTTCATGAACTGCATCGTTGTCTTTATCCTGTGGGGTGATTCAAAGCAGACGGTAAGAAGGGGAGAAAAAACAGCCCTTAAAATAACGGTTTTTAACTTTTCTTCGGTTCTTGGCAAGAATCCGAGAAACTCAAAGGAATCACCCGGAAAGCCGGAAACGGAAACGGCGGTGCATACTGCACTCGGACCGGGAACCGCAAGGACTTTGATGTTTCTTTCTCTTGCCTTTCTTACGATTTCTGCTCCCGGGTCGCTGATGCAGGGAGTTCCCGCATCGCTGACGAGGGCAACTGTCTTGCCCTCAAGAACTTCATTTATTAACCTTTCGGAAACCTTCTTTTCGTTGTGTTGATGGTATGAAACGAGTTTCTTTGCTTTGATTTCGTATCTGTTCAAGAGTTTCAGGGTTTGTCTTGTGTCTTCGCACGCTATTATGTCTGCTTCTTTTAAAACTTTTAAAGCCCTTAACGTAATGTCTTCAAGGTTGCCTATGGGCGTTGCTACAACGTAGATACAGCCTAACCTATCACCGCTATGCATTCCACCTCTAACTCTGCTCCGAGGGGAAGAGAAGAAACCTCAACAACGCTTCTTGCAGGTTTTACCGGACAATCTTTCAAAAACTCTTCATAAATCTTGTTAAACTCGGAAAACTTCCCGATGTCTTTTAAAAACACGTTTACTTTAACAATACTGCACTTACTCGCTCCGGCGGAGTTCAATATCGCTTCAAGGTTTTTTAAGCACTGCCTTGCTTGTTCTTCAAAGTCAGTCAGTAGTTTTCCGGAAGAAGGGTCAATTCCCAACTGACCGGAAACGAACACGAAGTTTCCGTATCTTACCCCTTGAGAATAAGGCCCGACCGGTTTAGGTGCCTTTTCCGTTTGAATCCTTCTCATCGGACTCTCCCTCGGTTTTTATTTCTGCCTTCTTCGGGGGCAATTCCGGAGTTTTTACGGTGAAGACAAATTCTTTCTTGTTTTCATCGTAATCAACTTCAACCGTATCACCGTCTTTTACGCTTCCTTCAAGGATTTTAACCGAAAGCGGGGTTTCAATTTCCCTCTGAATCGTTCTTCTAAGAGGTCTTGCTCCGAATTCCGGAACGTAGCCTCTTTTTGCAAGTTCCTTTTTGGCTTTTTCGCTGAGTTCAATCTTAATACCCCTGTCGGAAAGCCTTTCGTTCAAGCGGTTCATAAGGAGTTCAACGATTTCTTCAATTTCCTGTTCGCTCAAAGGATGGAAGATTATGATTTCGTCAATTCTGTTAAGGAATTCGGGTCTGAAGCGCAGTTTTAGTTCTGCCATAAGTTGTTCCTTGATGTTCTCGTAGTTTTTCTCAAATTCGTCCTTCTTGAGGTTCATTAACTTTTCAGAACCTATGTTTGAGGTCATGATTATCACGGTGTTGCTGAAGTCAACCGTTCTGCCTTTGGCGTCCGTCAGTCTGCCGTCGTCAAGGATTTGTAGCAGAATGTTGAAAACGTCCGGGTGAGCCTTTTCAATTTCGTCAAGGAGTATTACGCTGTAGGGCTTTCTCCTGACCGCTTCCGTTAGTTGTCCTCCTTCTTCGTATCCAACGTATCCGGGCGGAGCACCGATGAGTTTTGAAACCGCATGTTTTTCCATGTATTCTGACATGTCAAGTCTAATCATTGCGGTTTCGTCTCCGAACAGATATTCTGCGAGTGCTTTTGCCAGTTCGGTCTTACCGACTCCGGTCGGGCCGAGGAACATGAAACTGCCCAGAGGTCTGTTCGGCGGTTGCAGACCGGCCCTTGCCCTGCGAATGGCTTCGGAGATTGCCTTTATTGCCCTTTCTTGACCGATTACCCGCTTGTGGAGTTCTTCCTCCATTCGGAGAAGTTTTTTGACCTCTTCTTCTTGCAGTTTGGAAGCGGGAATTCCCGTCATTTCGGAAATGACTTCCGCAACGTCTTCTGCATCAACGGTTGGAACTTCTTTCTCGGAAACTTTCTCTTTCTTCGCTTCAATTTGCTTTATCTGCTCTTCAATCTTTTTGACTTCTTTTTTGAGTTTTGCTGCCTTGTCGTATTCTTCCTTCTTAACCGCTTCGTCAAGTTCAGCCCTTAATGAGTGGAGTTTCTCCTTGAGTTCTGCCAGTTCGGGAGACATGTAGGTCGTTTCTATCTTCTTCCTTGCGCATGCTTCGTCAAGAACGTCTATTGCCTTATCCGGCAGATATCTGCCCTGTATGTATTTCTTTGAAAGTTTGACTGCGGATTCAACCGCAGAGTCGGTTATTTTAACCCTGTGGTGTTCTTCAAGTTTTGGTTTCAATCCCATCAGCATTCTTATTGCGGATTCAACGGTTGGCTCATCAACCCAAACGGGTGCAAACCTTCTTTCAAGGGCAGGGTCTCTTTCAACATACTTGCGGAACTCGTCAACGGTGGTTGCACCGATAACTCTGAACTCTCCCCTTGCGAGGGCTGGTTTTATTATGTTGGCTGCGTCCATTGCCCCTTCAGCAGCACCAGCTCCGACGACCGTGTGGAGTTCGTCTATGAACAGGATTATGTTTCCTTCTTCCTTGACCGCATCAAGAACTTGTTTTAGTCTTTCTTCAAAGTCTCCCCTGTATCTCGTTCCGGCAACAAGTGCTGCCATGTCAAGGGCAACGATTCTCTTGTCTTTGAGTTCTTCAGGAACTTCCCCGCTTGCAATCTTTTGCGCTACTCCTTCAACGATAGCGGTTTTACCGACACCCGCCGGTCCAACAAGAACCGGGTTGTTTTTCGTTCTTCTTGAAAGGATTTGCATGACCCTTTTGATTTCCGTTTCTCTGTCTATTACGGGGTCAAGTTTTCCTTCTTCTGCAAGACCGGTAAGGTCTATGCCGAACCTTCTCAGAATTTCCGGAAGTTTCTTGCCCGCTTTTGCTTTGGCACTGACATCCCTTGCAAGTTTTGCCCTGCCTTCCCTGTATTTCTTAACCGCTTTCCATGCATCTTCCTTTTCAAGACCGAGTTTTAACAAGATTTTCAGTGCAAAGTTTTCCGGAACTTCGTAGAAGGCAAGAAAGAGATGTTCAAGGTCAATGGTTTTTGACTTCATACTCTTTGCAATTTCCACTGCGGATTCAAAGATGCTTTTAACGGTCGTCGTTATGTAAACTTCTTCGTGTCCGGCGTAGGAAAACGGAAAGCCGAACCTTCCGTATCTGTCAACCTGTTCTCTTATAAACCTTTTAACCCTTACCGGGTCGTATCCTGCAATTGCGAATATGTCAAGGATAGGAGAACCGGGAAGTTCTATCATTGCAAGGAGTAAATGTTCTGCATCAACGTATCTTTCACCGATTTGAGTTACAACCTCTTGGGAGAGCAAAACTGCATCTTTTGCCCTTCCGCTTAAAGCATCCCAAATGTTCATGTCTTACCTCCCCTTCAAAATTTCAACAATTTTTTCAACGTTGAGTTCTTCAAACTCCAGTTCTTTGAGAATTGACACTATGGTTTCAACAACTTCGCAATCAAGTCGTTTAGAAAGTTCTTTGAAAAGTGCTTCTATTTCGTCTTCCATTTTCAAGATTATGTGCGTTCCCGCAACGTTAACTCCCCTTTCTCTGGTCAAACTTACGATTCTCTTAACCCTTAAAAGGTCTCTTTCGGAATAAAGCCTCGTCTTTCCTGCGGTTCTTGAAGGTTTAATCAGCCCTTCGCTTTCGTAGAAGCGAAGGGTTTGAGGATGAACTCCGGCAAGTTTTGCAACGATGCTAATCATATAAACGGGAGTATCCTTGTCTATCATTTTCTCCCTCATGTTTCGGTTTTTATAATCTAACCCCTAAAATTCTGCTGTCAAGGTTTTTAAAAAGTTTTTTTAACTTGACTTGCGAAACCCATTTGGTATTATCAACAATGAGTTCGGTATTAAAAAGTATTACGGAGGTGAACTATGTTAAGAGGACTTTTCCTTTTGGTTGCACTCTTTGAGGTTTGTTATGCCCACATGCTCGTCGTTCAACCGGAGGTAAAAGAGAAAGGAATGCAGGCAGAAATCACCGTCAGGACAAAGTTTACCCATCCTTCTTCTGCCGGACCGGATATGAAGTTTACCGTAAAGGAAGGATTTTGGGTTTGCACTACGGGAAAAGGAAAAATCTTTTGGGAAAAAGATACTCCGACCGAAAAGGTCGGCAGGTTCAAAGTTAGCGTTCCTTCTCTTTGCAGAATTGTGGTTTCAAACAAGGAATACTTTGAACCCTCGGAAAGAAGATACATAAAGCAAATTGCAAAAGTTTACATACCCCTTAAAGGTCTTGAAGGAAGGTGGGAAAGACCCCTTCATTTGAAAGCAGAAATCGTTCCCCTTTCAAGACCTTTTTGGATTGTTGAGGGAGAAACCTTTGTCGGCAGGGTTTACATCAACGGAAAGCCTGCAAGGGGAGTAAAAGTTGAGGTTGAATATCTCAACGAGAAAGGAATTCCCGAAGAACTTGCTTCTCAAACGCTCATAACCAACAAAGACGGATACTTTTTCTTTTCGTTTCCCTACGCCGGATGGTGGGGCTTTTCCGCAATAGGTTTCGGGGGAAGGAAGGGAAGATATCCGATTGAACTTGACGCAGTTTTGTGGGTTAAGGTTCTGCCAAAACCCAAAGGAGGCAAGTAATGCACGTTTCTGACGGTGTATTTCCGGGATGGTTTACGGGAATAGGATGGGTTCTGGCAGGTGCGGGAGTGTGGCTCGGCTTAAAGGAACTTGAAGGAAGAAAAATCGTTTACTCCGCTTTGCTGTCTGCGGTGTTTTTTGTCTCCTCTTTGATTCACATACCCGTTGGCATTACAACGGTTCATCCGATTTTGAACGGACTCATAGGCAGTTTGACGAACTTGAGCGCTTTTGTCGTGATTTTTGTCGGACTGTTCTTTCAGGCACTTTTCCTTCACTTCGGAGGAATTACCACCATCGGAATAAACACGGTTAACATGGGACTTCCGGCAATCGTTGCCGGGTTTGTCGCAAGAAAGATTTCAAAAACCGGAAGAAGGTTTCTTGCCGGAGCAATTGCGGGTTTCTTAGGTGTTTTAGGGGCCGGTTTGCTTTTAACGGCGGAGTTGAGTTTTTTTGGAGAAGGTTTCAAAAAGACCGCTTATCTCGTTTTGGTTGCTCATATTCCCGTAATGTTCGCAGAAGCGATACTAACGGGCTTTGCATATTCAAGGCTTTCAAGGAGTTTACTGCCGGTTTTTCTTGCTTGCCTCTTCTTTGTTCCTTTGGATTCCCATGCTCACAGGGTCATAGGTGTGGCCGTCTATCAGAACGGAACGCTTCAGATAAGGGCTATGTTCGGTGATGGAAGTCCGGTAAAGAACGGAGAGTATAAGGTTTTCCAAAACGATAAACTCGTTGCTTCCGGTAGTCTTGACGAAAACGGAAGTGCGAAAGTTAACTTAAAACTCAACGATAAAGCAACCGTTGAAATTAATGCCGGGGCCGGACACAAAGTAAAGGTAAATGTTGAAGGAGAATTTCCGAAGAAACTTCCTCAAACTTCTTTAAAAGAAGTTATTGCGGGTGTCTTTGGAATTTTGCTCGTTTTCGGAGTTTACGGTGCTTTTAAAAACGCCTTTTAAGAACGCAACGCTTTTTATTTTGCTCATTTTTGGAATTTCTTTTGTCAGTTCTTTCAAACTTTTGCTCGTTGCTTTTCTATTTTCCGTTTATTCTTTCGTTGTATCTTCAAAGGACACCAGAAAGATGTTAAAAACTTTCGCTTCCATCTCGTTGTTTTCCGGATTCGTGTCGGTTTGTCTTTTAATTTTCGGAAGCGTAGAAGATTCTATTAGAGTGCTGTTAAGAAGTTTTTCAATGCTACTTCTTACGATTTCTCTTTTCAACGCTTATTCTCCCGTTGAAGTCCTTGAATCTACGATGCGATTCGTTCCGTCTGACAAGTTGAGGTTTATTATGGTCCTTTCCTACTCGTTCGTAAGGGGAATCATCAAAGACCTTGCCTGTTTAAACAAGTCGTTGAAAAGCAGACACTTTCACTTGAGAACGTCCGTGTTTTCCTACAAAACGATGGCAATGCTTATAAGTTCCCTTTTGCTGAAGGGAAAAACGAGGTCTGAAGGAATTTACAAGTCCATGATTGCAAGGGGTTTTAGTTCAGACCCAAGATGTTATAATATCCAGGCTAACACACTGAAAACTGGAGGGAGACGAGAATGAAAAAATTAATCGCAAGTGTAATCTTGATTTCCGTGGTAATCTCGTGCGGAAGGGGAGGAAAGGAGGAAAAAGTTCAAACCACGAATCTTGCTCCGAAACCGTTGACATCTCTTGAAGGAGGTTCTCAATCCAAGGTGCATCATCCTCAAATGACGGGAGAAAGGGTAATAAAAATTGAAAAACCCGTGAAAGTGCCGAAAGAAGTTGAAAAAACTTGGAAAACTGCAATAATTGACATAGTTGACAGGTCTTCAAAGAAAGTTCTGAAGGAATTTACGGTTCACAAGGGAAGCAAAGTTAAGTTCAAAAACTACGAAATTTCCGTTCTTTACATAGTTCCTCACCTTGTAATTGACCAAGGATTTACTTCCGCTTCAAACGAACCCTTAAATCCCGGAATTCTCGTTGAAGTCAAAAAGGAAGGAAAACTTATCTACAAAGGACCGATTTACCAAAAGTTTCCGGAAATGTATAATCTTGCGGTCAAAGACATCATGATAATTCTCAAAGAAATCAAAAAGTCAAAGGGGTAAACCATGCCTGTGAAAGACCTCGTAAACAGAAAGCGGGTAATCACGATTGAAGCAACGGACACCGTTATGCTTGCAGCGCAAAGAATGAAAGACAAGATGGTCGGAAGTTTGGTAGTTCTTGACGGTGACAAACCCGTTGGAATAATAACGGACAGAGACATAGCCCTCAGAGTCATCGGAGAAGGAAGAGGACCCGAAACTCTTGTTGAAGAGGTCATGACGAGAGACCCGATTACCGTTAACGAAAACGCTTCTTTCTTTGAACTTACAAAACTCTTCAGAGACCATGCGGTCAGAAGGTTGATAGTGGTAAACGATGAGGGTAAACTGGTAGGTCTTATTTCAATTGACGATGTCTTTGAACTCTTGACCACGGAGTTTGCAAACCTGATTACGGCAATCAGAGGATAGTTTGATAAGGGTTGAAACTCCGGTTTTTGAAGGCCCCTACGAACTGCTGATTTACCTTGTCAAAAAGCGGGAAATAAGCGTTTACGACATTTCCGTTTACGAGATAACAAAAGATTTTCTTGACTACATTTTCAAAAGCCAAGAACTTAACATTCCTCTTGCTTCGGAATTTGTCTTTATGTCCGCAATACTTGCAAGAATCAAGTCGGAATATCTGCTTTCGGACGAAGAAGGAAAGGAAAGGGCGAAGAAAAAACTCGTTCAACTCATTGAAGAATACCTGAAAACAAAAGAAAGAACAAAACTCCTTGAAAGTCTTGAAGAAAAAGCAAGCGCGTTTTTTACCAACGACCCCTCGGACCTGATTTTTCAGTTTCAAGAGAAGGTCAAAATCGCAAACACTTTGGAGGACCTCAAAACGGCTTACGAAAAAGTCAGAATAAGAGGACACGAAAGACCAAAACCCGGCATAAACCTCTCTTCCGAAAGTTTCAGAGTTTCCGATAAGATGGAGGAAATAAGGGGCCTCCTTTCCCGAAAAGTTCTGTTGAAGTTTTCCGAATTTGCAAAGGTCAGTTCTTGCAAGTTAGAACTTATCGTTTACTTTCTTGCGATTCTTGAACTTGCAAAACTCGGCGAACTTGCCACTTTCACGGACGGAGAAGAACTCTTCATAACGGGCGTTTTTAAGTTGGGGGAGAAAGGTGAAGTTAGAAGAGAAGTTGAAAGAACTTATGCTTGAAAGAAAGTGGACGCTTGCGGTTGCGGAAAGTTGCACGGGAGGAATTTTAAGTTCAAGGATAGTAAACGTTCCGGGCAGTTCGGAGTATTTCCTTGGAGGAGTTGTAGCCTACAGCAACAAAATAAAGATGAAAGTTCTCGGCGTTATGCCTGAAACTTTGCTCAAATACGGTGCGGTGAGCGAGCAAACAGCAAGGGAAATGGCTCTTGGAGTTAAAAGACTTTTCGGTTCTGACTGTGCGATTGCAACGACCGGCATTGCAGGACCCGGAGGAGGAACGGAAGAAAAACCGGTGGGACTAACCTACATAGCGGTTGTGGTAAAGGACAACGTAAAGGTTGAAAGGTTCATTTTTAAAGATGACGACCCGGACGAGGTTGCAAGAAGGAACAACAGAAGAAGGAAAGCGGGCAAGAAAGCGTTAAAACTTCTTATTCAGTTCATTCTTGACAATTCCGAGGAAGATTAGTCCTCTTACTGCAGTTTCAAACAACATTGCTCCCCAAAGGTAGCACGCATTTTTGGGAAGTAAAAAGCAGGGCAGAAGCCTCAAAAACCAGAAACTTCCGACGTTAACCACCAACGGCAGAAAGGTTTTCTTTAATCCCCTCAAATATCCCGAAACGACGAACGAAACTGCCATGGGCAGTTGAGAAATTCCCGCAAGGATTAAGTAGCACTTGGCACTTTCAATTACATCCCCGTTATTTGAAAAGAACCTCGGAAGGTATCCGGACAAAACCACCATAACGATTCCGAAGAAAGTCATTGTTAAACTTCCGGTTTTGACTGCTGTTATCAAAAAATCCGAAGTTCTTTTCCCGGATGCTGATATCTGGCTCGTTAAAATCGTGGTGGCAAGAAGGAGTCCTATTCCTGCAGAGACCGAAACCGCTTCAATTTTAAGTCCTATTTGAAAGCCCGCAAGGCTTTCGGTTCCGCAAGAAGCCACAAGTCCCGTGAACACGTTGTAAGAAGCAGAAATTATGATTTCTTCAAGTCCCACCGGCATTCCGAGTTTTAAGATTGAGCGAAGTAAAAGCAAAGAAAACTTGGGACTTTTAAACGGATTCAAAACTTTTTCCTTCAAAGCAAACAAAAGATAAACAATTGCAGAACAAGACTCCGAAAGGGCAAGAGAAAGACCCGCTCCTTCCACTCCGAAGTCAAACTGCTTTACAAAAACCAGAGCGAGGACCAGCATAACAACGTTGGCAAAAACCGTCATCAGAAAAACGAAGTTGGTCTTTCCGCAAGCACTGAACGAAGCGTTGAAAGTGTTTGCGGTCAGCATCAACGGAAGGAAAAACATAACGGGCTTTAAAAAATCCTCAATGACAAACAGGGTTTTCTGGGAAACCACGTGAGATAGAAAGGGGACAAAAAACTTAGAAGCAAGTGCAACAAGTAGCGAAATGGCAACTGAAAGGATAATGCCGTTTAGAACTATGTTGCCGGCATGAATCTTCCTTCCGACCGCTCTTGCGGTCAGAATGCTTACTCCCGCATAGGCTATCTCTCCAACCGCGTAGATTAGCCAGAGTATTATCGTTGAAAATCCGACTCCGGCAATTGCATCTTTTCCGAAGGGAGAAACTATGTAAATCAGGAACAATCCTTGAAACGTGTAAACGAGATGCGAGAGAAATATGGGAAACCAGACTGAAAGTAAACTTTTTGCGTTCATTGCTAAAGATTGAATACAACAGGATTACTGCGAAATTTTCTCCAAAAAGTTTTCAACTTCATCAAGGGTTTTGGCTTTAAAGGTTAAAGTTAAGTCGGGAGTTAGCGTTGCTTTTTCTTCTTTCACAAGATTTACCAGTTTTTCAGGGTCAACGGGAGAATCTTTTGAAAACTTCAATCTTACTACTCCGTCTCCGGATGAAGTTATTTCTTTTATTCTCAAATTTTTTGCAATTTTTTTGATGTGCATGATTTTAAACATGTTCACCATCGGGTCAGGAATAAAGCCCTTTACTCTGCTTAACTCTTCCAAAAACTCTTTCGGGTTCTTTGATTTTGCAAGTTCCGAGTAAATCTTGAGTCTTTCTTTTGAATCTTCAATGAAGTCTTCCGGAATGTATGCGTCAAAGGGCAGGTTAATAACTACGTCGGAATCTTCCTCTTCCCTTACCGCTTCTTCAAGGAGTTTTGAATAAAGTTCCACGCCGAGAGTTTTAACGAAACCGCTTTGCTTCGGTCCGAGAAGCGTTCCTGCACCTCTTATTTCAAGGTCTTTTAAAGCCAGTTTGAAGCCTCCTCCAAGCAAAGGTAATTTCTTCATGGTTTCAAGCCTTTTGAGTGCTTGAGGAGTGGGAGACACATCGGGAGACACAAAGAGATAACAGTATCCCCGCTCCACTCCTCTTCCGACCCTTCCCTTCAACTGGTATAACTGAGACAGTCCGAGGTTCTCAGCGCCGATTACTATCAGCGTGTTTGCGGAAGGAACGTCAAGTCCGGATTCAACGATAACGGTTGAAACGAGAACGTCTATTTCCCCTTCAAAAAACTTGTGCATGATTTTTTCTATTTGAGAAGGTTTCATTTTTCCGTGAACCACTTCAACGACCGCGGAAGAAAAATCTTCCACAACTTTCTTTATTTCCGGGAGTTTAGATATGTCGTTGTGAACGATGAAAACTTGTCCTCCCCTTTTTAGTTCCCTTTCCACTGCGGACTTTAAAGCATCTTCCGAATACTTTGAAACAACCACTTTCGTTCCCTTTCTACCCGGGGGAGGAGTCTCAAGAAGGGATATGTCTCTGAATCCGGAAAGGGCAGAATACAAAGTCCTCGGAATTGGTGTTGCAGAAAGATAAAGAACGTCAAGGTTTTTCTTTATTCTCGTCAACTTCTCTTTAGCCCTTACTCCGAACTTGTGCTCCTCGTCAATGACGAGTAAACCGAGGTCTTTAAATTCAACATCGTCTTGCAATAGCCTGTGCGTTCCTATGACGATGTCTATCTTTCCTTCTTTGAGTTCTTCAATTATTCTCTTTTGTTCCTTTTTCGTTTTGAACCTTGAAAGAAGTTCTATTCTTACGGGGAAACCCTCAAACCTTTTGGTAAAAGTTTGAAAGTGTTGGTCCGCAAGAACCGTTGTAGGACAAATTACCGCAACTTGCTTTCCCGCACTGACCGCCTTCATGCACGCCCTCATGGCTACTTCCGTCTTTCCGTATCCCACATCACCGCAAATTAACCTGTCCATCGGTCTGTCGGATTCCATATCTTCGTAAACGTCCCTTATTGCTTTTGCTTGGTCCGGAGTCAGCCTGTAGGGAAACTTCTCTTCAAACTTTTTAATCATTTCCTTGTCGCCGATAATTCTTTCTCCGATTGCAGTTTTCCTCTCTTTATAAAGCACCGCAAGTTCCCTTGCAAACTTGAGCATTGAAGCCTTGATTTTTCTTTCAAGGTTTTTCCACGAAGTTCCGCCCAGTTTGTCAAGTTTGAGGGGCTTTCCGCCGTAAGGGTAGATTCTGTCAAGTTGGGTAAACGGAGCAAACAGCCTTTCGCCGTTAGCGTATTCTATTTCAACAAAGTCAAAAACTTTTCCTCTGATTTCCCTTTTAACGACTCCCTTAAATATGCCTATGCCGTAATCTCTGTGGACCACAAAACTTCCGGGTTCAAGTTCAAGAACGTCCTTTTTCTTTTTCGGAGTTTCCGGAACAACACCTTCCTCAACAAGAAAAGCCAGTTTCTCGTCCCTTAACCTGAAACCGCCGGAGGAAAGCCCTTTAAGAATAGAAACCTTAACTCCGAGTTTCTTGACGAGTTTTTCTGCCTTTTCTTTTAAAAAGTCTGTGGAACATACTACCGTGACTTTAAAATCTGCGTGTTCTCTTAACAATTTTTCAAGATTTTCTTCAGAAATCGGAGGAACGGGAGAAATACCGAAGTTTATCCCCTTGTTTTCTTCGTAAATTCCGATTTTCCAGTGCGGAAGTTCGGAAAAGAAGTCTTTAAAAAACTTTTCACCGGATTCTTTTAACACCTGATTGACCATGGACTTGTATCCCGATTCAACGAGTTCCGGTTCAATGAACACTACGAGTCTGTCCTTCGTAAACTCTTCGGGACTTTCAAGGGGATACAAATACGGCAGAAATTTTTCCGCTCCGCTAAATTCTCCGAAAACGCGGTGTTTTTCCGCAGTTTCAAAGTCAAGTTTTTCAAGTTTCTCAAGAATCTTCTTCTCAAGGGGAACTTCCATAAGGGGAGTCAGAATTACTTCTGAAGACTCTTTTCCGTTTACGAGAATTCTTTCAACGGTGTCCTCAAACAGTTCTATTTCAATGACCTCTTCCGGAAAGACGAGTTTGAAGAAGTTTCCTTTAAGAACGAACTCTCCTTCTTGGGGGTCTTCCTCAACCCTTCTAAACCCTTCCGTAGAAAGGAAGGCAAGTAAATTGTCGTAATCAATGTTCTTTCCCTTTTTAAGTTCAAAGGTTCTTTCAAGGAGAACTTCTGCCTTTATGAACTTCAGCGTTGCGGAGTAAAAAGTAGCAACGATTACGTCCGGCTCCTCCAAAACGATGCTTATGATGGACTTTAGCCTTTCATACTGGGAAGAAAGGGAGGGAGAAGAAGGTTCTGAAGGTAAAACGTCCCAAGGAGGGAGAAAAACCGCCCTTACTCCGAACCTTTTAAAGTCTTCCGTTATGGCACGGGCAACGTTCTCCGAAGGAGTAACTACAAACAGTTTTTCTTTCAGTTCCTTTAAGAGAAGGGCCTTGGAGGCTCCCGGAACTCCGGAAACAAAAACCCTTTCCCCTGAAGAAAGTTTGCCCCTTAGTATGCGAAGGAGTCTGTCGTTCATTCTTTGAGAAGTTTTGCTTCTCTCTGCATTAACCTGTTAAAGAGAGCATCCCAAAAGATAACTTCGTTTTCTTCGGAATCTATGTGCTCTTTAAAGAATGCTTCTGAATCTTCAAGTTCCTTTTTCAGGGACTCAAAGAAATTGTCCTCTTTCAAAGCGGTGTCTATTTTGTCCTTGTTGTAGAGGAAAAAGTCAGCAACTATCGTTCTTGCAACTTTTTGAGCCTTATTTTCTCCCAAAACGACCTCCCTCAACAGAAAAGTTCAAACAACTTGGTAAGCGTGTCTTTTAATTTCTTCCTTTCAACAACCATGTCAATCAAGCCGTGCTGAAGAAGAAACTCTGCTCTTTGAAATCCTTTCGGAAGTTTTTGTTTTATCGTTTGCTCAATTACTCTCGGGCCGGCAAAGCCTATCAACGCTTTCGGTTCCGCAATTATAACATCTCCGAGAAAAGCAAAACTTGCGGAAACGCCTCCCATGGTAGGATGGGTTAAGACGGTAATGTATGGAACGCTTGATTCTTTCAGACTTCTGATTGTTGAAACGGTTTTTGCCATTTGCATAAGGGACACCGTTCCTTCTTGCATTCTTGCTCCGCCGGAAGCAGTGATGCAAACAAAAGGAATCTTTTCCTTCAAAGCCCTTTCCGCGTTCCTTGAAATTTTTTCTCCTACCACCCAACCCATACTTCCGCCCATAAAACCGAAATCAAAACAACTAACAAAAACATCTCTTCCGTTGATTTTTCCAAAAGCGTTTATTACCGCTTCTTTCAAACCGGTTTTTTCTTGAGATTCTCTGATTCTTTCGGGATAACTCTTTCTATCAACGAAGTTTAAAATGTCCCTCGGTTCAAGTTCTCCGTCAAGTTCCTCGTAGTTTCCACCGTCAAAAAGGAAAAACAACCTCTGTCTTGCAGAAATCGGAAAATGATGCCCGCACTTTGGACAAACCATCATAGAGTTTTCAAGTTCACCTTTAAACAAAAGGGATTTGCATTCTTCACATTTTTTCCACAATCCGTCAGGAATTCGGTAATCTGCATCCTTAGGTCTTTGAGGGAGTTTCCTGAACAGTTTTCCAAACATTATTGTCTCCTAAAACAGGCTATTTGAGGTAAAATATTTAAAAGTTCCCTGAACGCTTCTGAAGAAATTGTGTAGTAAACCTTGTTTCCTTTTCTCGTTTTGGTAACGATTCCCTTGTATCTCAAAGTCCTCAAGTGTTGAGACAAGGAAGATTGGGAAATCCCGAGTTCTTGTTCAAGGTCGGTGACGCACATCGGCTTGTCCTTTAGCGTGAAAAGAATTTTAAGTCTAACCGGAGAAGCAAGGGCTTTCAGACATTCCGCTCCTTCTTCAATCCTTTCGTCGTCAAAAATTATATTCTGTTTTTCGCTCATTACTCCTCCCCTAATAGAGTTTTATTAAACTATCTTATAATAATCAAAGTATGAAGTCAATCATGCAC
>CAZZKT010000022.1:0-18037 GCA_964654625.1 uncultured bacterium | reverse complement strand
CTTTTTATCGCAGACCAGTTGAGACTTGTTGCAAACGCTCTTGACCAGGGAGTAAGAAACGCTCAAGACGGAATTTCCGCAGCACAGATTGCAGAAAGTTCTCTTTCTCAAATTTACGACAAGTTGACAACCATCTATTCAAAGGCTTTGCAGTCTGCAAACGATACAAACGATGCTACAGAAAGAAACTCACTTCAACAAGACATCAACAAACTCGTAGATGCAATAGACAGAATTGCCAATGCTACGGAATTCAACGGAATCAAACTGCTTGACGGAACGTTCCAGAACAAATACATCCACTACGGTCCGAGAGCAATGCAATCCTTAACGATTTCAATTGACGGTGCTAAAAAGACCGACTTAGGAGCATACATGATGGACGGTAGTGGAAATGCTACCAGCGCAACTAAAAGTTATGCGTCTCTACTTTCCACAAATACGGGTTACCAGTACAACGCCGGAAGTGATACTTTACAGATAGAAGGTGTAAGTATTTCGGGAGCTCTTAGCAACAACCAAGCCATTGATGCAAAAGCACTTGCGGATTACATAAACGGAAAATACGAACTAAGAGAAAAGGGAATTGAAGCAATGGCGTTTAACAAAAGTGTTGCCTCAAGCCAGTTTTCTAACATTACTGTAGGAACGGGAGGACTTACCATAAACTTCTACATTGGAGCAAATAGCGGTAACAAAGCTTCATTTACTCTAACTTATTCCAAAGGAGAAACAATAACACTTGACAGACTTATTGACGACATCAACTCAAAGGCACTTGAAAACGGCATTAACTTAACCGCTTCTGAAGAAGGAGGAAAACTCGTCCTTGAAACGCAGGGAGAAACCATAGGACTTGAGGTTGTGATAGGTAAAACGGGAGCTTCCACTTCTGTAGACTTATCCACCTTGATACAAGGAGCATCGGTAACTGCTGGTGGAAGTAATGTCAAGGCTTCTGCCATAAAAGTCGGAGACCTTAAAATCATTTCTCAGAACTCTTTCGGTTGGAATTTGACGGGTGTTGATACAGGTCTTGGAGTATCTGCTTCATCTACTTCAAGTCTCAAAAGTCTTAACGAACTTGATGTTACATCTTACGAGAATGCGGAAGTTTCTGCAAGGGTCGTTGACATTGCAATCAAGAAAGTGGACGCCATGCGTGCAACCTTGGGTTCAATTCAGCAGAACCTTCAAGCAATCATTGACAACAACGAGTTTGCAGCCACCCAGACGAGAGAAGCAGAGTCCCGTATCAGGAACGTTGACTTTGCAAAAGAAATTGCAGAGTTCACAAGACAGCAAACGCTCATGCAGTCTGGTATGGCAATGCTTGCCCAAGCAAACCAACTTCCGCAACTCGTGCTACAACTCTTGAGATAATGACACCTTCCGGGGGAGGTTTTCCTCCCCCTTTTTAAAATTTGTTTTATAATTGTTTTTGTGGGTTAAACTCTTATGAAGAGGATAGCGATGGACGTAAAAGCAGTCGCTAACGTTCAGGGAGTTCAGCAGATTAACTCGCAGAACGTAAGGTTTATGGAGACTTCCGAACAGGTCAGGATACAAAGAGAAATCAAACAGCAACAGAAGCAACAATTGGAAGAAGCGGAAAGATTGAAAAAGGAGAAACTTACTCCCGAAGTTATGCAGGAAATCATTGAAGAGTTAAAGAAGAAACTTTCCATGTTGAACACTCAACTGAAGATTCAGATAGACAAAGATACAGACATTCTTGTCGTTAAAGTGATAAACAAGGAAACGAACGAAGTAATAAGGCAAATTCCTCCGGAATATCTTCTAAAAATTGCCAAGTATCTTGATGAAATTACCGGACTTCTTTACAACGAAAAGGTCTAATTTGAGGCTTAATTATGGAAGATAACAGGGTTTATTTGAGCAACCTTGCCGGAACTTTTGACTTTAACGAAATTCTTGACATTTACAAAAAGGCACAAGAGGTTTACGTTGACGTTTTAAAAGACCAGAAAGATAGCCTTGAGAAAAAGTTAGAAGCAATAAACGACTTTACTGCATTGGTTTTTGACCTTTCAAACAAGTTTGATAGCCTTGTTGATTCTTCTCTTCTTGAAAGAACAAAAAGCGCTTCTTCTTCCAACGAGGGCGTTCTCACCGCTCAAGTTTCGGACTATTCAAAAGCCATAGAGGGAGAAGTAACCGTTGAGGTTAACCAACTTGCTAAAAACGACGTGTGGTATTCCCAGTCCGGCGTTTCAAACTTAACCACAGGAGTGGCAGGAACCGGAGGGACGATTGAGATAAAGTATGCCGGAGAAGTTGTAGCGGTAGTGGATTATACGACTTCTACAAACCTTGAAGAAATTGCAAATTCAATAAACGAACAGCAAGACAAGGTTAAGGCTTCCATAGTTTACAACGGAAGTGAGTATCACCTTCTCCTTTCGGGAGCAGATACTGGAGCAGGAAACACAATAGAGATAACAGAAACCGGGGGAGGAGACCTTCTTGACGTTTTGCAAATCGGGGACAGTTATCCGGACAGTCACTATCAGACCGCCCAGGATGCTCAAATAACCGTTTACGGAGACACGATAACGAGTTCAACAAATACTTTTGAAAATGTGATTCCGGGAGTAAAGTTAACGGTCAAAGAAACCGGAACAGCAACCGTAAGCGTTAAGAAAGACTTTTCCGAAGTTAAAGACACAATTCAATCCTTCATTGACAGTTACAACTCAATAGTGAGTTTCGTAAAGTTGGAAACGAGCCGAACCGGCAGATTGCCCGGGGAAACCACCCTTTCCCTTGTTCAGTCCGCAATACTTACCAGAATGAGACCTTTGATGGAACTCGGAATTATTGACGTGAACGACGAAACGGGATTGCTTTCCTTGAACGAGGAAAGTTTTGAAAATGTTGTCAATGAAAATCCGGAAGAGATTGGAAATACGTTGAAAGACTTAAAAGAAAGTCTCTACGATTACCTTATGAACCTTACTTTGCCGACGGGAGCGGTTTATTCCCTCGGCAATCTCTACCAGACCCGCATAAACGACCTTGAGGAAAGGATAGAAAAGGCGGAAGACCTCATTTCGGAACAACTTGAAACTTTAAGAAAACAACTGATTCAGGCTCAAATGATTCAGGAAGAACTTGATGCGGTCAGCCAAAGAATAAAGGCAGTTTTCTTCAGCGAGAATAACAACAACAATCAGTGAGGTAAAAGGTGAAAGGACTTTTAACTGAAATAGGTATTGCCCTTGAGCAGGGAAATTTACAAAAAGTTCTTGAACTCGTTAGGTCTTTAAAGAATAGAATTGACGAATTGAGTATTGAAGAACTCAAGGAAGCGGAAAGAGCCATTAGGTTTTACGCACAAAAAGTAAGGGAAATCAGAAACAAGTTGGAGAAGGAAATAGCGGTTAAGGAAAAAGTAAAGAAGGCTTACTTTTCGGGAGGTGGCGTTGGAAAATCCTTATAAGGCTTATGCCGGTGAGGAAGAAATCACCGATAAGGGAGAACTTCTCCTTGAAGCGTATAAAAGAATGATAGAAAACTTAAAACTTGCAAAGTCCGCAATGGAAGAGGGGAATGTTAAGTTAAAAGCGGAAATTTTAAGTAAGGTTACGAGCGCAATAGCGGTTCTTCAGGCTTCCCTTGACTTTGAAAAGGGAGGAGAAATAGCGGAAAATCTCAATAAACTTTATGATTTTTGCATGCTTGAACTCGTAAAAGCGAACGCAAGGAACGAAACAGAAAGGATTGACAACGTAATAGACATTATTTCAACCATTCTTGACGGCTTTAAAAACGCACTAAAGGAGAAAAAGTGAAGTTATTTTTTGTCACCGGAACCGATACTGGCGTCGGGAAAACTTACTTTACGGTAGAGATAATCAAATACCTAAAAAAATTAGGGAAAAGAGCAATCGGTTTTAAGCCCGTTGAAACGGGTTGTTCTCCGGAGTGTGAGGACGCAAAACTCCTTTCGGAAGTTTCGGGCGTTGAGTTAAAGCCCGTTTATTCTTTTGACATACCGATTGCTCCTGCCATGGCTTCGGAGTTTGAAAAAAATTACGTGTCCCATACAAAAATCATAGAAGCAGTTCGCAAACTTGAAGGGGATTACATTTTCGTGGAAGGTGCAGGCGGGATAATGGTTCCTCTGAGGTGGGATTACCTCTTCCTTGACCTTGCAAAAGACTTGAACGCAAAGATTATCGTTGTTTCCCTTAACAAACTCGGAGTCATAAATCATACCCTTTTAACGATAAAAGTTTGCGAATCCGCCGGGCTTGAAGTTTCTCTTGTCGTTTTGAACACTCCGAGGTCTTTTGACGAAAGTTCCAAAACGAACGCTTTTGCGCTGAAAAAACTCATAGACATTCCGGTTATTGAACTAATTTCCGAAGAGGACTTGAGGGACATTGTTAAGGTTCTTGAAAGAGCGTAAACTTCATGACGCTGGAAAAAGCGATAGACGTGTTTTTAAACTTCAAGGAGAAGGAATTTTCAAAAAGGACGTTAGAAGAATACAGAAAGGACTTAACCCTGTTTTTAAAGGTTGTCGGCAATAAAGACATTGAAGAGATAAAACCCTCGGATGTTGCCTTTTTCAGAACTTCTTTAAAGTGCGGAACTTCTCTTCTCAACAGGAGAATGTCCGTTTTAAGCACGTTCTTCTCCTTTCTTCAAGACATAGAGGTGATATCTTCCAATCCCGTTAAAAAGTCTTTTAGAATAAGAAGGAGCGTTCAGAAGGTTCCACCCGCTTTGAAAAAGGAAGAACTCATGAAAGTGTTAAGGGAAGCGGAAAAAAGGGGAATCAGAGATTCTTTAATCGTCAAGTTGATGACCTTTTGCGGATTGAGGGTTTCGGAACTTTTGAAACTCAAAAGAGAGGACATCGTTGACTTTCAGGGCAAAAAACTTTTGCGGGTTCAGGGAAAGGGCGGAAAGGAAAGGTTCGTTCCGCTTCCGGAATGGCTTTACGAAGAACTTGAAAGATATGCAGAAATGTTCTCGGAAAGACTTTTTCCTTTAACTTATCACGGAATAAGGTATGTCGTTCACTCCATAGGAAAGTCCGTAGGAGTTCATCTTCATCCTCACAAACTCAGGCATACTTATGCTACAATGCTCGTTGAAAGGGGAATTGACATAAGAGTTATTCAGGAACTTTTGGGGCATTCTTCTCCGTCCGTTTCCGCAAGGTATGCAAAGGTGAACAGTTCGGTTGTCTTAAAAGCAATTGAAGAGGCTTTCGGAAATGAGGAGGAAAGGGTTTTCTCTGCTTGAAGTCCTTGCGGTGGTCGTAATAATTGCGATTCTTGTTACCCTTGCACTTCCGAGATACGGAAACTACGTGAAAAAAGCAATCGTTTCTTCCGTTCAGGCGAGCATTTCTTCCTGCGTGGCGGACGGAGTTTCCCAGTTTCTTGAAAACGGAACAAAAACCTTTTCGTGCGTCATACCCAAAGCCAATCCGTCCGTTGTTTACGTTAAGTTAAACGATTCCGGAGAAATAGAAAGCATAGGAACTTCAAACAATCCTACGGGAACGTCGTTTTCACTTACGGTCAGGGGAAGAACCGTTGAATGTTTTGTCAACGCTACTTTGAATATCGTTGAGTGCAGGTAGGCAATGGAAATTCTGTGGGCACCGTGGCGATTGAACTACGTTAAAAAGGCGGGTAAAGAAAAAACTCCCTGTTTTATCTGCAAGGCAATAGAAGAACAGGACGACGAAAAAAACCTCCTTCTCCACCGGGGGAAATTAGCGGTTGTTATACTGAACAGGTATCCTTACAATCCCGGGCATCTTATGGTATGTCCCGTAAGGCATACGGGAGACTTTACGGGTCTTCTTGAAGAAGAACTTGTTGAAATAAACAAACTGATTCAAAGGGCAATAAGGGTTATCAAGATAGCCTTCAATCCTGATGGCTTCAACGTCGGGTTAAACCTCGGCAAAGTTTCCGGGGGAAGCGTTGACACTCACATTCACTTTCACGTGGTTCCGAGGTGGCTCGGAGACACGAACTTTATGCCGATTGTGGGCAAGGTGAAGGTTATTCCCCAACTTCCGGAAGACACTTACAAAATTCTTAAAGAATATTGGGACAAAAATGTTTGATGACATTCCCGTCGGAGCGTTGGTAGCCCTTGCAACGTTTTTGAGGGAAAAGGGGGAATACCAGCGAAGTTTAAAAATCCTTGAAACACTTAAAAAGAAGCCTTTAAGCGGAGAGGAGAAAAAACTTCTGTATCTAAACCTTGCCCTCGTTTACAAGAAAGCGGGTTTCCTTGACAGGGCTGAAGACAGCCTTTTAAAGGGCATAAGGGAGTTTCCCGCGGAAGGGATTTTCTACTACGAACTGGGACTTCTTTACAGGGATGCGGGGAAACTGGAAGAAGCGGTTGAGTTTTTTGAAAAAGCGTCCCAACTAAAGAGGGAATACAAAGAAGAACTCATTTACACAAAGCTTTACCTTGCAGACACTTACGCGGAAATGGGAAGAACGGACAAGGCTTTGAGAATTTTGCGAAAACTTGACATAACGGTTCCCATTCCGCTCTTTTACTTCGTTCTTTCAAAACTTTACTACTTCATAGGTGAAAATAACAAAGGCTTTGAAAAAGCACTGCAAGGAATGAAACTTTCTAAGGAACACGTTTCCGTTTTTCTTGAACTGATTGAAAGGTTTGAGCCGTTAACTCTTGAAAAACTTGAATTTCTCAAAAAGGAACTCGGGCTTGTTCTTCCCGTCGGTAAACTACTTTACAAAAAATACATTGAAACCGGGAACGGAGAGTCCGCTTTGAAGATTCTTGAAGAACTGGTTGAAAAGTATCCTTACGAACCCGAAGTGATGGAAGATTACCTCAGAGTTCTGTGGGATTCCGGCAGAAGAAAGTTGGTTGCGGAAAAGATTGGAGAGTTCTTGGAGCGTTTGAAAAAGGCCAAAAAGAAGTATCGTTGTTGCTTGTGCGGATTTGAAACGAACACGTTTGACTGGATGTGTCCGAAGTGTAGAAAGTGGGAATCCTTAGGAACCGCTTATGGCGACTAAGCACACTGTAAAGGCCGTTCTCGTTTTGGTTATTTTTCTTTTGCTTTTCCAAGTCTTTTGGGAAATCGGAACTTCTTTGCTTGAACGCTTTGGTGTTGAAAAAATCAGGTTTCTCGTTTCTGAAGGAGCGGTTTCTTTTGAAATTCCGAAACTGGAAAGAGAAAACTTTTCGGCAAAAAACATTTGCGTAAAAATCGGACTTCCGGAAAGCGTAATTTTCAAAAAACTGTGGATAAGAAGTTTAAAAGCGGAAACTATCAAGGTTAAGAAGAAAAAGAAAGGAAAAGGTTTTCTCTTTCCCGTTTTTCTTGAAAGGTTTTTCGTTAAAAATCTCCTCGTTGAAGACGGTTTTACGCTGAAACTGTTTTCCGTTAGGGGTTTTCAGAACTATTTCACGTTTGAAAGAGGAACTTTGAGGTGGAAATCTGTTGAACTTGGCGTTTTTAACGGTAGGGGAAGGTGGAAAGGGAAAACGGTTGAATTAAACGTTTCGTTGAAATTCAAAGGAACGAACTTAAAAGGCGTTGCTCTTGTGAAAGATAACGAAATTGCTTTCAGAGGTGATTTAAAGAAGGAAAATGTAAATGCAAAACTTTGTTTTCAGGTTAACCTAAAAACGAAAAAACTGAAATTTGCTGTTTACAATGGGGTCTTCAAAAACAAAAGAGTTGTTGAAAACGCTTTCTTTGACGGAAAAGTTTTAAAAAGTGCTTTAAAAGGAAAGGTTAAAGGAAAAACTATTTTTGGTCCGGCAGAGTTTGAGGTTTTTTTGTCTGAAAAAGGTTTCAGCGTAAACGGCAATCTTGGAAGTTTCAAAATCAAAGGAAACGGAAGGTTTGAAAAAACTTTGATTTCCGGAAATTTTGACTTTGAAACGGAAAGGTTTTTCTACAAGGGCATTGTTCTTTCAAACGTGAAGGGAAAAGTTCTGTTGAAAGGGAATAAAAGGTCTGAATTCGTTAGGGCTGATTTTAAAAACCTTGACCTGAACGTTTTTGACAAACCTATCGGCGGAAGGGTTTCCGGAAGTGTTGAGGCAGTTCTTGAAAACGAAAAAGTAGTTAAATTCAAAACTTTCATAACTGACGGAAACATAAAGGTCAAAGGTCGGGGGATAACGCTTAAAAAAGTAAAAGGTTTTTTAGAAAAGGAAGAAAAACTTGAAGGTTTTCTTTCTTCAGAATTTGCGGAAGTCGGGTTTAAAGGCAAAAAGTTTGTTGCAAAAGATGTAAAACTTGAACTGAAAGACGAAACGGTTCACGTTTTTGCCAAAAGTTTTAACGTTTTTGACTTTTTGACCGTTAACAATGTTGAAGCAAGTTACGGCATAAACGAGAAATTTTTAAGCGGGTCGTTTGACGCAACCGTTAAGCACCCGCTTGTAAAAGGAAAGTTCAAAGGAAACTTTTCCGGAAGCGCAGATGACATAACAATAACGGGAAGTGGAAAAGTAGAACTTCAAAAATTCCAAAAACTTTCATTTGACTGCACATTTTTTTACAAAACCAAGGGAAATTACGGGACTGCCAACTTTAACGGAAAGCACGGAATAGTCGGAATTTCTTATTCTAACGGAGTTTTTTATTCTGGAGGAGTTTTAAAAGACCTCGTTTTTGAAAAGGACTCCTCAAAACTTAAGATTGACGTTTTAACTTTTAACCTTCGGTATCCGGAACTTGAAGGAGAACTTTTCGTTCCTTCGTTTGAAGTCAATTACGGAGGCGTTCGGCTCGTTGCCATTGCCGGTGCTTTCGGAAAACTTGAAAAAGGTGCTTTGCGGTTCGGCGAATTCAGGCTTTTTAGCGGTTTGGGATGGATTAAGGTAAATGACCTGCTTGCAACGAAAGACAAAAAGGTCAAAGGGAACTTTGACGGAGCGCTTGCGGTCAAAAACATTTTGAAGAGGTTTTATCCCAAGGCAAAGTTTGTCGGGGAAGTCGGTCTCAAAGGTCAATTTCGGTATGACGGAAAATTGGGATACACCGTTAAGTTTAGGGGCGTCGGGCTTGAGGGGTTTTTCAAACCGCTCATGGACAGGTTAGTGATAACGGAACTTACAGGCGTTGTGGAAAACGGAAAACTTAAAGACCTTTACTGCGAAGGTATTTCGGGAGACGGTTCTATTTCGGTTTCCGGCAATCAAAAGCGGTTTTTCCTGTCTTTTTCAAACGTTCTTGTGGGAGAAAGGGGAAGGTGGAAAGGAAGAATTTTCGGAACGGGAACTTACGCTTCCGGCAAGGTTAAACTCAACTTAACCATGAGGGGAGGAAAGGTCGTTCTCGGGAAAAAGAGGGAAAAGAAGGTGAAGTTTGTTTTGCCCGTGAGCGTTGAAGGAATAGTTCGTTTTGCAGAACCCGTTGAAATTAAACACAGGTTCGGCAGACTCTTGGTCGTGCCGAAACTTGTTTTGACCACCGAGAAGAAAGAACTAAAAATCGGCGGAAACTACGTAATAATCGGCGGTAAGATTAACTACATGGGAAAGGAATTTGAAGTTCTCTACGGAAGCGGAAGGTTAAAGAACCTCATTAAAAAAGAGGGAAGCGTTTCGGTGCTTGCGGAAAGGGAAATTTCAGGATACCTCGTTTACTTGCAGTTGAAGGGAAGTTTGAAAAAGTGCGAACTGGTTTTGAGTTCTGACCCTCCTTTGAGCAGAAGCGAGATTTTAAACCTTGTAATGACCGGGGCTTCTCCGGAAGACATTTCAAGAAGTTCGGAACTTTTTCCGGCGGTTCAGGTTGCTTACTACGCTACGTCTTCGGTGTTTAAGCCAGTTGAAGAAGAGTTCAGAAAGGCTCTTAACCTTGAAAGGTTTTCCGTTGAACCTTACATAAACAGGCACGGAGAGACCGTCGTAAGAGTAATAATTTCAAAGGACCTTATGAGAAGGTTCAAAGTCAGCGGATATCAAACAACGGGGCAGAATCCGGAGTTCGGAGGAAGTTTTAAGGTTAAAATTTCTCCGAAGAGATGTCTTGAAACAAGATACAACAACTATTACGGCTTTGAAGCAGGAATAGGTTTTAAGGTGGAGAGCAAGAAATGAAAGTTTCAAAGGAGGAATTAAAGTCGGTCGTTGAAAAGTTAAAGCAAATCGGTGCAAAGTTTGAGCCTCCTCCACCTTACGTTGAATACAAGGTCAGACTGGGAAATTCCGTTGCCCTTTTCTACTCAAGCGGAACGATAGTGTTCGGAGGGAAAGAGCCGAACAGACTCAGAGAACTCGTTGCGTATCTTCTTTCAACCCGCATTGACAGAACTCCAAGGATTGGTTGCGATGAAGCCGGAAAGGGAGAAGTTTTCGGTCCCCTCGTCGTTGCGTGCGTGGTAGCGAAAGAGGAAGACTTCAAAGAACTTTTATATCTTCGGGTCAGGGACTCAAAAAAGTTGAGCAGAAAGCAAATACTCAACCTTGCAGAAGAAATAAAGAAAACCTGCAGGGGACTCGTCAGGGTCATAAAGCCAGAGGTTTACAACAAACTTTACCAGAGGTTTAAAAATTCCTCCAAAATACTTGCTTGGGCTTATGAAGGTTTGATAACCAAACTTCTTGAAAATCACGATGTCGGTTTGGTCGTTATTGATAAGTTTTCCCATTCTGCGGAAAAGTTTTTTGAGGGCAAGTTCGGGGACGTTAAGGTAAAGGTTGTTCCGAAAGCCGATGAAGAAGACATCGTTGTTGCTTCTGCATCAATCGTGGCAAAGGCAGAAAGGATAAAGTATCTCCAGAAACTTTCCCGAATTGCCAAGTTTGAAATTCCGGAAGGAAACAAAGATGCCGGAAAGTTGATTTTAAAAATCCCGAAAGAAAAAAGAAAGTTTTTCATAAAAGAACACTTTTCCATAAAACTTCCTGAAAACGATGAGTGAAAAGAGGAGCATTTCAAGGTTAAAAAACCTTCTTGAACTTCTAACGAAAGATGACTTCAAATACTTTGACAGGGTAAAAAGTCCCGAAAAAGCCCTTACCGTTCTTTTGAGAGAAGTTCGGCAGTTTGTTCCGGTTTCCGGAAGGTCTTTGATTGACAATATCCTTGGAAAACTTGAACACTTTGAAAAACTTAATGAGGAGAAAAAGAAACTTTTTGTCCTTGACATAAAGCAAAACCTTGAGAGGATTTTGGAAGGAAAGGAAAGAATATTGGTTGACCCTGCTCCTTTGATAGAAAAGAAAAACTATCCAATCAAAGCGTTCTTCCAGAACATAGACGCAATAAAGGGCATTCAAAAGGCAAGGCTTAAAAGATTGAAAAAACTCGGCATAAAAACCGTTATGGACGTCGTTCAATACTTTCCTTTCAGATACGAAGACAGAACGTTAATTACACCGATTTCCTTTCTCGTTCCGGACGTTCCTGCCCTTTCAAAGGGAAAAATTTTGAGCGTAAATGTTGTAGAAACGCCGAAAAAGAAACAAAAAATCCTTACCGCGGTCGTTTATGACAAAACCGGACACATAAAACTTCTTTTCCTTCAAAAAAAGGTAATAAACTACTACAAGTTTTTGTTTGAAAAAGCGAAAAAGTTGAACAAAGAAGTTTTGTTTTACGGAGTTCCGAAAAAGGACATCGGAGGATTAAGAATCGTTCATCCTGAGGTTGAAATTCTCGGCAGAGGGGAAAAACCGGAAAAGTTCGGCAGGATAATTCCCGTATATCACTCCGCAGAAGGAATAAAGCAAGCAACGGTGAGAAAAGACATTCAGGAAACCGTGAAGAAAGTCGTTCCGTTCCTTCCGGAATTTATACCGGAGAGCATACTGAAAAAGTATTCTTTCCCGAAAAGCAAAGAAGCCTACTGGAGGATGCACTTTCCTTACTACGAAAATCCCGAAGAGGTTTTGAACTTCAAAGCCCCGTTTCAAAAGAGGGTCATTTTTGACGAACTTTTTCTCTTTCAACTTGCCCTTGCCATGAGCAGGAAGAAAGTCAAAAGTTTTGAAGGCATTTCGTTCAAGATAACGGACGAAATGATTGAAGAATTTAAGTCTGTCCTTCCCTTCAAGTTAACGAGCGCTCAAGAAAGGGTTCTTTCGGAAATCGTTGAGGACATGAAAAAACCGGAACCGATGAACAGACTCTTGCAGGGAGACGTGGGCAGTGGAAAAACGATAATTGCAACTGCCTGTGCTTACTTTGCCCACATGTGCGGATACCAAACTGCGGTTATGGCTCCCACCGAAATTCTTGCTGTTCAACATCACAAAAGGTTCGTTGAAGTTTTGAAAAAACTCGGAGTCAGAGTCGGACTCTTAACCGGTTCAATGTCAAAGTCTTCAAAGGAACTTGTCAAAACCGCTTTGAAGCAAGGGTTCTTCTCGGTAGTGGTAGGAACTCACGCATTGATTCAAGAAGGGGTGGAGTTTAAAAATCTCGGTCTTGTAATCGTTGACGAACAGCACAGGTTCGGAGTAAAGCAAAGACTTGCACTCCGAAAGAAGGGAGAACTTCCGGACACCCTCGTCATGACCGCAACACCCATTCCGAGAACCTTAGCAATGACCGCTTACGGAGACCTTGACATTTCAACCATAGACGAACTTCCCGAAGGGAGAAAACCCGTTAAGACGAAGGTCCTTTCGGAATCGCAAAGAGAATCTCTCCTTCCGTTTTTGAAAAGGGAAATTGAAAAGGGAGGAAAGGTTTTTATAGTCTATCCCTTGATTGAAGAATCCGAAAAGTTGAACCTGAAGTCCGCAACGGAAATGTTCAAATACTGGCAGGAAAAACTCAACGGATGCAGAATAGGACTTCTCCACGGAAAGATGAAACAGGAGGAAAAGGACGAGGTTATGGAAAAGTTCAGAAAAGGAGAACTTGACGTTCTCGTTTCAACAACAGTAATAGAAGTCGGAATTGACGTTCCCTCAGCAACCGTTATGGTCGTTGAACACGCCGAAAGATTCGGTCTTGCCCAACTTCACCAGTTGAGAGGAAGAGTGGGAAGGGGAGAAAAGCAGTCTTACTGTTTCCTGATAGCCTCTGAAAACATTTCTGCAGAAGCGCTTAAAAGGCTCAAAGTTCTTGAAGAAACGAACGACGGCTTCAAAGTGGCAACCGCTGATTTGGAAATGAGGGGTCCGGGAGAAATATTCGGCGTGAAACAGTCGGGAACGGGCGAGTTCAAGATAGCGGACATTTCAAGGGACTTTGAAATCCTGAAGATTGCGAGAAAGGAAGCGATGAGACTGATTGAAGAAAATCCGGAACTCAAAGGTCTTGATAACCTCAAAGAACTTCTGAACATTAGGTTCGGAGGAAGGTTTGACTTTGCGGATGCGGGTTAGTCAGGTTTTGTATAATTTGCCAAAATTTTTGAAGGTAGGAGATGGAGCTCAAATACAGAAGGATACTCTTAAAGTTGAGCGGGGAAGCCCTACAGGGCGAACAAAAATACGGGATTGACCCGAAGTTCTTGAAAAAACTTGCCCGTGAGATTAAGAAGGTTGCGGACCTCGGAGTTCAAATTGCAATAGTGATTGGAGGAGGAAACATATTCAGGGGTGTTTCCGGAGCGACGCAAGGGATGGACAGGGCGACCGCAGACTACATGGGAATGCTTGCAACGGTAATAAACGCTCTCGCTCTGCAAGATGCCCTTGAAAAACTCGGTCTTCACACAAGAGTTTTGACCGCAATAGAAATGAGGGAAATCGCAGAACCATACATCAGAAGGAGGGCAATAAGACACCTTGAAAAGGGAAGGGTGGTAATATTCGGAGCGGGAACGGGCAATCCGTTCTTCACGACGGATACCGCAGCAGCGTTGAGAGCAGCGGAAATCAACGCAGAAGTTTTGCTCAAGGCTACAAAGGTTGACGGCATTTACACCGCTGACCCTTTGAAAGATAAAAATGCGAAAAAACTTGACAGGATAACCTACAAAGAAGTAATTACTAATGGCATAAAAGTTATGGACTCTACCGCAGTGAGTCTTTGCATGGAGAACAACATTCCTATAATTGTTTTTGACGTTAGAAAGGAAGGAAACCTTGAAAGGGTGGTTAAGGGAGAATCCATAGGTTCTCTCGTTGACGGGGAGGCGCTATGATGAAGGAGATTATTAAAGACGGCGAAAGGAGAATGAAAAAGGCGGTTGAACTCTTAAAGAGCGAATTTGCAGGTTTGAGAACCGGAAGGGCAACGACGGTTCTTGTTGAAGACATTAAAGTTGAGTGCTACGGCGGAACGATGCAATTAAAACAACTTGCCCAGATAACCGTTCCGGAAAGCAACCAGATTTTGATTCAACCTTGGGACCCTTCAATAGTTCCGAACATTGAAAAGGCTTTGAAAAACGCGGACCTCGGTGCTCAACCGCAAAGGGAAGGAAATGTTATCAGGATAATTCTGCCTCCTTTAACGGAGGAAAGGAGAAAAGAACTCGTCAGAAAAGCGGGGAAACTTGCAGAACAAGCAAGGATAGCGGTCAGAAACATTCGCCATGAGGTTATGAAAGAACTTGACAAAATTAAAAAGGAGGGAGGGGTTTCGGAGGACGAAATCAAGAGGATGAAGGACGAAGTGCAAAAGTTGACGGATAAGTTCATAGATGCCATTGACGAACTGCTTGAAAAGAAAGAAAAAGAGATACTTTCTATTTAACCTTAGGAGGTGAGAAATGGCTCACAAGATTGACCCAGAACTTTGTATCGGCTGTGGAGCCTGTGCATCCGTGTGTCCGACCAACGCAATTCACCCAACGGACGACGGAAAGTATGCTGTTTCCGCAGAAGACTGCATAGACTGCGGTGCTTGTGTTGAAGTATGCCCGACGGAAGCAATATCTGCGGAGTAGAAAGTTCCAAGGGGGAGTGCTTGCTCCCCCTTTTAAACACTTTTAACTTGAGGAGTTTAAAATGAACCGAATTTACGGTTTTTTTTCTTCCGTTAAACTCGCAATAGTTTTGCTACTTGCCATTGCAATAACTTCAATAGCAGGAACGATTATTGAACAGCAGAAAGACCCGGAACAATACCTTCGGGAATACGGAGAAACCCTTTACAGAATTTTTGACTTCCTCGGCTTTACCGACGTTTATCACTCTTGGTGGTATATACTCTTGCTCGTGCTTCTTGCGGTAAACCTCGTAGTTTGTTCTGTTGAAAGGTTTCCAAAGATTTTGAAGTTTTACAAAGAACTGAGAAAAAACGTTCCCCAAAAGTTTGACTTTTCGGTTAAAGTCAAACTCCCTGCGGAAAAAGTTTACGAATTTCTAAAGCAAGAACTTGAAAAACTCGGATACAAAACCGAAGGAAAGAAGTTTCAACTGATTTTTGCGGAAAAGTGTCCCTTGTCAAGATTCGGAGTTTACATCGTTCACTTGGGAGTTTTCGTAGTTCTTGTCGGTGCTTTAATAACGGCAGTTTGGGGATACAGGGGATACATGGAACTTGCTCAGGGAAGCGAAAGCAATGTCGTTTCTTTCTACAGTTCCGATTCCCTTTTAAAGTTGCCGTTCAAAGTAAGGTGCGAGGAGTTCAAGATTGAGTATTATCCCGGAACGAGAGTTCCGAAGGCATACATATCAAAACTTTCCATAATAGAGAACGGCAAAGTGGTTGTTGAAAAACAAATCAAGGTTAACGACCCGTTGAAATACAAAGGGATTTACTTCTATCAGGCTTCATACGGTCAGGGAGTTGTGGTTGTCAAACTCAAGGATAAAAACGGAGAAAAGACGCAAGACTTTGCCTTGGGACAAAAAATTCCCCTCGGCAACGGCATTTACATTTCGGTTGACGGAATTTCCGGAACGAGAATAGACATAAGCGTTTACTCTCCGAACGGCTATACGGAATCGGTTGTAAGACCTTTTGTGGTTTACAACATTGACGGAGCCAAAAAGGCTTTTGCAATAGTGGGACTAAAACCTTCCTTTTACACCGGAATACAGGTTGCAAAAGACCCGGGAACGTGGATTGTCTGGGTCGGTAGCACAATCCTTGTGATTGGAATGATTTTTGCATTTTTCTACCAGCACAAGAGAATATGGTTTTCTCTTTCGCAGAATTCGCCGGAAACGGAAGTCAAAGTATCTTTTAACTCAAACAAGTTTCAGTCGGTTCTTTCCGAAGAAGTCTCAAAGATTCTTGATAAACTAAAAGAACTTGGGGGGCAGTGATGATAACCTCCGTTGACCTTTTTAACTACGGAATGGTTGCTTTCTTTTTTGCGTTCTTGTTTTACACGATTTTCCTCTTTTCAAAGAAAGGAGGAAAGATAGCAACGCTTTTTGCGTGGCTCGGAGTTTTAATACAGGGAGCGGGATTCGCCGTAAGAGCTTACGAAAAAGCCCAAGTCAACATGGTTTCTGACTGGTTTGCCTTTTACAAGTATGCCCCGTTCACCAACATGTATGAGTCCTTGATGCTTTTCGGATGGACGGCGGTTATACTCTACCTCGTTTGGGAAAGGAAATATCAAAACAGGTCTTTCGGAATGTTTGTAGTTCTTCTTGCGCTTCTCGGAGAACTTTCAACCCAAATACTGGGATTCAACCCCAACGCACAACCGCTCGTTCCTGCCCTTCAGAGCAACTGGCTACTTTTCCACGTTGTAACGACCTTCATAGGATATTCAGCCTTTGCGGTAGGTGCGGGCATAGCCTACGCTTACTTTGCCAAAAGGGACGATATGGGAAAGAAAGACTGGATTGTTGTTTTCTTAACGACTTGGTTCATTTTCTTCTTTGTCATTTATTCTGCGTTCAGGAAAGATGCGCTCTTTTACCTTGTGATTTCCGGCGTTTTCGGAATTTTGGTGTGTGCGTTTATTTACGCGTTGAGGAAGTTTAAGGTCGTGGAAATCTTCCCGTCCTTGGGGACTATGGAAAACGTAATGTATCAGGTTGTTGCTGTCGGATTCGTATTTTTAACGGTCGGGATAATCCTCGGAGCGGTGTGGGCAAAGTATGCTTGGGGAAGTTATTGGTCTTGGGACCCCAAAGAAACATGGTCGTTGATAACCTGGCTGGTTTATGCCACTTACCTTCACGCGCGATTCGTTAAGGGTCTTTCGGGCAAACCGCTTGCATACTTTACGGTGATAGGATTCTTGAGCGTCATATTCACCTACTACGGGGTTAACCTCATAATTCCGGGGCTTCACAGTTATGCCCAGTAAAAAGATTCTTCTTGTTAAAAAACCCGAAGAAATGACCCGAATTTCCAAGGAAGTTCTTAAAAGTTCAAAAACAATCGGTTTTGTTCCGACAATGGGCTACCTTCACGAAGGGCATTTGAGTCTTGTCAGACGGGCAAGAAAAGAAAACGATTTCGTTGTTGTCAGCATCTTCGTAAATCCCATTCAGTTCGGCCCTTCGGAAGACTACGAAAGGTATCCCAGAGACCTTGAAAGAGACCTGAAACTCCTTGAAGAATGCGAAGTTGACGTTGTTTTTAATCCCTCCGTTTCTGATATGTATCCCGAGGGATTCTCAACGTTCGTTGAGGTTAAGGGAATTACCGAAGTTTTGTGCGGTGCGAAAAGACCGGGACACTTTAGGGGAGTTTGCACCGTAGTGGCAAAACTTTTCAACATTGTCAAGCCGACAAGGGCTTACTTCGGAAAGAAGGATTATCAACAGTTAAAGGTCATTGAAAGAATGGTTAAAGACCTCAACTTTGACGTTGAAATTGTCGGTTGTCCGATAGTCCGGGAAAAAGACGGCCTTGCAATGAGTTCAAGGAACGTTTATCTCAACCCCGAAGAAAGAAAGTCCGCAACAGTTCTCTATCGCTCTTTAAAACTCGCTTCAGACCTTTACAGAAAGGGAGAAAAAGACCCGAACGTTTATCGGAAAAAGATGGAAGAACTCATAAAGTCGGAACCTCACGTCAAAAAGATTGACTACATTGAAATCGTTGACGGAGAAACGTTAAAGCCGGTTAAAGAAGTCAAAGAGGGAACTTTAATAGCCCTTGCGGTTTTTGTCGGAAACGCAAGACTCATAGACAACTGGCTGGTGGGAGAGGAGATTT
>CAZZKT010000021.1:0-18224 GCA_964654625.1 uncultured bacterium | reverse complement strand
TTGAAACTTGAAACCGAAAGTCTCATAGTCAGTGCGTTAATCATAGGTGCGGGAATTATTTCTCTTGAAATCGGCTTTCCTTCCGCAATTCTTGAAATCGTTGCGGGTGTATTTGCTTCAAACTTTCTCAAGTTAGGTGAGTTAAAATGGATGGAATTTCTGGCAAACCTCGGACTTCTCGGATTAATGTTCTTTGCGGGTCTTGAAACAGAGCCGGAACTTTTAAGAAAGCACCTTGCAAAAAGCATCTTCATAGGTTTCTCCTCCTACTTTTTCCCGCTCGTAAGCGTTTTTTACGTGTCCCACTACATTCTGAACTATTCTTTTCAGGCTTCCCTGCTGATAGGTATTGCCCTTTCTACCACTTCCCTTGCCCTCGTTTATCCCCTGCTGAAGGAAAAGAAGATGCTTTCCCTTCCTGCGGGTCAAATTCTGCTTTCCGGAGCGATGGTCGTTGACATTGCCAGCATGCTTACCCTTGGATTTTTGTTCGGGGGACTCAACATTTACAACATGATTCTCGGAGTGGCCATTATCCTTCTCATCGTAAAACTTCCAAAGTGGGGAGAACTTTTGTTTGAAAGGTATGTTGACAACCAGATTGAGTTCAGAACGAGGTTCATTCTCGTAGTTTTGGTTGCTCTCGGCTTTCTTTCGGAGACGGTCAACGTTAACGAAGCGGTTCTTGCTTTTTCTGCAGGGATGATTTTTGCGGAATTTTTCAGGAAAGACCTTGACACGGAAAGGAAAATAAGGGCAATCATTTTCGGCTTTCTCGCTCCGTTTTTCTTCTTCAAAGCCGGATACACGGTCAGTTTGAAAGCGCTGTCTTTCAAAATTTTGATAATTGCAATCGTTCTCGGAACCGTTGCGTTTCTTTCAAAGTATGCGGGAACGGTTTACGCAACCGCAAACATTTTCAAAGGCACCGTTTACAAACTTGCCGGTTTGTTCTTTAACCTCCGATTGACCTTCGGCATAGTTGCTTCCCTCTTTGGTCTTCAGGCAGGGATAATTGATGAAGACACCTACCTTTCCCTCTTGCTAATCATAGTTTCTACGTCCATAATTTCCTCGGTAATATCAAACAGACTCCCGAAAAGTTCGGGACACGACGTTCTGGAAGATGCAATGAGGGTTTGAATGAAGTTTCTCGGTTCAAAGTCCGAAGGGAGAATAAAAATTTTCGGAGTTCCTTTTGATTCAACAGTTTCATTTTCTCCGGGAACGCGCTTCGGTCCGGAAGGCATAAGGAAGTTCTCTCAGAGTATTGAAACCTTTAGTTTTGTTCTCGGAAAAGACTTGGAAAGCGTTGAGTTTGAGGATTGTGGAGACCTTGAGGTTTCAAGAGTTCCCGAAAAGATGATTGAGGAGGTGGAAAGGTTCGTTGAAAAGATAGACTTACCGGTAGTTCTCGGAGGAGAACACACGGTTTCTTATCCCGTTGTTAAGAGTCTTTTAAAAAGATACAAGAAACTTACCGTTGTTCAGTTTGACGCCCATGCTGACTTGAGGAACGAATACGAAGGCACAAAGTTCTCTCACGCTTGCGTTATGAGGAGGATTTTGGAAGAGGGTTGTTCTTTAATTCAGGTCGGAGTAAGGAGCGAATCTGCGGAAGAAAGAAAGTTTTTTGAGGAAAATTCCTCAAAAATTTTAAGAGTTGACCTTAAAGAACTGCCGAAAGTTTTGGAAAATTGCCAAAATCCCGTTTACTTTTCCATTGACATTGACTTTTTTAATCCTTCGGAAGCACCGGGAACGGGAAATCCGGAACCTCCGGGCGTTTTTTCAAAAGACTTTTTTGACACAATTTACAAAATTAACGGAATCAATCTCGTGGGCTTTGACCTGGTGGAGGTTTCTCCTCCCCTTGACTTTTCGGGAATAACCCAAATACTTTCTGCCAAGATTGTAAGGGAACTGATTTTAAAGTTCTGGGGGTAAAGGGTGTTGTGGTTTACGGAAGTTTATTCCGGGGAAAACTGGGAACTTTCCGGAACCGGATTAACGCTCAAGGTTAAATCCGCCAAGAGATATCCGTCAGCGGTTCAGGATGTTTTAGTGCTTGAAACGGAAGACTTCGGAAAGGTTTTAGTGCTTGACGGTGCGATTCAACTTACGGAAAAGGACGAGTTCATATATCACGAAATGATTGTTCACCCGGCAATGTTTACTCTGCGGGAGGTTGAGCGGGTTTTGATAATCGGAGGAGGAGACGGAGGAACCGCAAGGGAGGTTAAAAAACACTCTCCTCAAAGCGTAGAACTGGTTGAGGTGGACGAGACCGTAATTGAGGTTTGTAGGAGAGAATTTCCTCAAACTTCTCAAGGTCTTGAGGACGTTAGGATTCTGTTTGATGACGGAGCGCGCTATGTCAAAGAAAAAGAAAACTGCTACGACCTCATAATCGTTGATTGTTCGGACCCCGTGGGTCCTTCAAAGGTTCTTTACACGGAAGACTTTTATCGCTCGTGCAAAAAGGCATTAAAAGAAGGAGGAGTTTTGGTTACCCAGTCCGAATCGCCGTTTGCCCAGCGGAAGGTTCATAAGGAGGTTGTCGGAAACCTTAAAAAAGTTTTTAGAAAAGTCAGACCATACATTGCTTTCATTCCCACCTACCCTTGCGGGATATGGAGTTTCACGATTGCTTCTGACCTTTACGACCCCCTTTCCGTGAGGAAAGAAGAAGTTAAAGAACTTTACGAGGCACTTGGAGGTGAGGAGAACTTTAGGTATTACAATCCGGAAATTCACTACTCTGCTTTTTCAATACCAAACTTTCTGAAAGTTTAGGTTTTCGGCACTTCTATGGAATACTTGTTTATCTTCCTGTAAAGGTTTGAAATGTCTATTCCCATAAACTTTGCAGCCTTTTTAAGGTTCCAATCAAACTTTTCAAGAACGCTGACTATGTAGTTTCTTTCAAATTCTTCCCTTGCTTTTCGGAGCGGAAGTTCCGAATACGTTTCAAAGTATGTATGTCTTCCGGCACACTTTTTTGAAGAGTTTTCAATCGCTTTCAGCAAGGTGTTGTATTCAATCGGCTTTTCTATGAAGTCCCTTGCTCCGAGTTTCATAGCCTTGACCGCAGTTTCAACGGTTCCGTGTCCCGAAACTATTATGACGGCCCTCTTTTCCGTTTCCCCAAGGTCGTTTAGTTCCTTCAAGACATCTATGCCAAGTTTTCCCGGCAGAAACAGGTCAAGAATGATGACATCCGGGTCAAACTCTTTAACTTTCTCAACGACTTTCGTTCCGACGCTTTCCGTTTCTACCTGATATCCTTCTTCCTCAAGGATTTCCTTCAAGGTTTCTCTGATTGTCCTTTCGTCTTCAACGATTAAAATCTTCATCACTTCTTCTCTAACTTTATGAGTTTTGCTCCGAACAGGTCAACAATTTGGTTTATTTTTTCGTCCGATTCTTTTGAAATCTCTTTCGCTTTCCCGCCGTTGTTAGAAGGTTTAATGACCTCTTTGGTCTCAACCTTTTGCTCGGAAACCTTGATATTTCCTACAAGTTCGGAAATCTTCTTAACTTCTTTGAAGTAAGAAAGTTTGTAAAGGTGGAAAAACAGTGCGGAATAGGGAAAAGGATGGTAGTTTATGTCTTTAAAACCTTCGGACAAGATGGAATATGCGGAAATCATCTCCTCTTCGCTGAAGTTCTTTCCTTCAAGAAACTCCTTTTCTACGGTTTCTAACAATTGCTTTGCGACGAAAACGGGATTATAACCCAAACTTTCAAGTTTTAACAACTTCTCCCTGAGTATTTCTTTTTCCCCGTTAAAACTCAACTTCAGGATTTCCAAAAGTTCTTTTCCGGTAAGTATTCCTAAAAAGTCCGAAATTTCCTCTACTTTAACCTTTCCGTTTCCGAAAGCAATCGCTTGTTCAAGGAGACTCTCCGCATCTCTGAGACAACCTTCTGACGCTATTGCAATTAATTCCAAAGCCTCTTCCTCACACTCAACGCCTTCCTTTTCGCAGATGTCTTTTAAGGTTTTAACCAGCAGGGGTTTTGGAATTCTTCTGAAAACGAACTTCTGACAACGTGAGAGTATCGTTTGGGGAATCCTGTCAAGTTCCGTGGTGGCAAGTATGAAAACCACGTGAGTGGGAGGTTCTTCAAGGGTTTTAAGAAGTGCGTTGAACGCTTCTTTCGTAAGCATGTGAAATTCGTCAACTATGTAAACCTTTTTCTTACCTTTTGAGGGAGCATAGTGAACGGATTCTCTCAGTTCTCTTATTTGGTCTATTCCCCTGTTGGTTGCAGCGTCTATCTCTATGACATCCGGGTGAGAACCTTTCGTTATTTCAATGCAGTTTGAACACTGATTGCAGGGTTCTCCGTCGTTCAAATTTTCGCAGTTTAGGGCTTTTGCCACTATTCTTGCGGTCGTGGTTTTCCCAACTCCCCTCGGTCCGGCAAAGATGTAAGCGTGGGAAAAGCGGTCGTTCTTTATTGCATTTTTCAAAGTTTTAGTTATGAATTCCTGACCGGTTACTTCCGAAAACTTTTGGGGTCTATACTTTCTCGGAATTGCTACGTAAGCCATTTTAAATAACCTCTCCGAACATCATGGAAAGCGCCTTCGCCACGCTTTCCACCGTTGGAATTACAACATCGTAGTTCATTCTCTTCGGTCCCATAATCCCGACGACTCCCCCGCTTCTCTTACCTATCCTGAACCTGCTCACGACGAATCCGAACGGTTCAAGAACTTCGTGTTTTGTTTCGGAACCGAGAATCACGTCTGTCTCCCTGCCCTCCCTGAAAAAGCGGAGAAGAACTTCTTTGAGGAGTTTTCTTTCTTCAAAGAGTTTTAAAATTTCTCTGAGCCTTTCAATGTCTTCCGAAAGCATGTCAGCGATGTTTGGCATTCCTTGAAACTCAAAGGTTTCAATGGAACTGAAAACGGAAAGGAGTTTTGACCTCAAGTTGACCGATTCACCCTCAAAACTTTCTGAGGCAAGTTCTGTTTTAACTTCCTCAAGGGTTTTCCCTTTGAAACGCTTTGTGAACATCCTTGAGATTCTTGCAAGGTCAACTTCTGAAGCTTCGCAAAACACCTGTTGATGGACAACGTAGTCGGGAAGGAACTTGAGAACTACCAAAAACCTGTCTTTGGTCAACTTTATGAGGTTTATTTCATCAACTATGAGCCTTTCAAGGAAACTCGCTCCGAAGCCGAGATAACCGGTTGAAGACTGAAGGAAGTTCAAGATTTTTGAAATAACGTCTTCAAGGTTCGGACTTTTCCCGAGACTTCCCGCAAGTTCTACAACGCGGTTTATGTAATTTCTGTTAAGACTTCCTATTTCAAGAAACTTGTGGGTTATGTAAACTTTAAGTCCCGCATCGGTAGGAATCCTTCCCGCGGAGGTGTGGGGTTGAAAGAGGAATCCCTTTTCTTCAAGGTCTGACATCACGTTTCTAATCGTTGCAGGACTGAAAGGCAATTTGAAAGCTTTTTGAACAACACGAGACCCCACCGGTTTTCCCGTTCTTATGTAAAGTTCCGCTACCTTAAGCAAAATGTCCCTTTCCCTGTCTGTTAAACTGTAAAACTCCCTCATGGTTCACTATTAAAAGATAGGTAATCTTCCTTGTATTTCACATACCTTAAAGCGTGTTCTTTCAAGTTCTTTATTTCCTCTTCGCTCAACTCCCTAACAACCTTTGCGGGAAAGCCCATTATCAAAACTCCCGGCGGAAATTCTTTACCCGGAGGAACGAGGGCTCCCGCTGCTACGATGCTGTTTTCGTTAATCACCGCACCGTCAAGGATGATTGCCCCGATTCCTATCAAACAGTTGTCTTTCACCACACAGCCGTGCAAGTTAACGTTGTGTCCGACGGTTACGTAGTTTCCGATGATGGTCGGATGGGTTTTTATCGTAACGTGAACAACGCTTCCGTCCTGAATGGATGTGCATTTTCCTATGCGTATGTAGTTCACGTCTCCCCTTACCACCGCTCCGAACCAAATACTGCTGTCATCTCCAATCTCAACATCTCCGATGACCACCGCATTCTGGGCTACAAAAACTCTTTCTCCCAACTTCGGAGTAATTCCCTTATAAGGCAGAATCATGACTACCTCCTTCCCGTAAAGGTGTAGCCGTATTTTCCGAGTCTTAAAAAGTCTATAAAGAACATTATTTGGTAGTCAATAGTGTTGTCGTAGTGCTTAATCCACCTGTATGTCAGTAAACCGCTCCAGCAGAACCTGTTTATCCTGATTGAATATTGCTGTTCCCTGCTTTCGGACAGTTTCATGTCGTATCTTTGGGAAAAGGAAAAACTCACATACCTGTTTATCGGAAATCCAAGTCCCCAGCGCAGATAGTTAACGGATTCCTGCAAGTCCCTGAAAACGTTGAACCACGTTGAAACGGAATAAAGTTTTGCGGAAATTTCGGTGTTTGCTTTGTTAAGGTCAAGCCCTGAAGGTTCAAAGAAAAGTGTTTCTCTAAGGGTTGCACCGAACGGTGTGGAAATTTCGGAATCAAGACTCCACTCCCCGAGTTTGTTCGTGTCCTGATAAAGGTCGTATCCGCCCTCAAGACTGAGCCTTAAAATCCTTCCCGAACTTCCGTAAAGGAAGGTATTGATGCGGGAGAGGATTTTCTTTTCCTTTGAAACCCTGTCCGATATGTCGTAGAAGGGATTTTTACTCTGGTCTTCGTTTTCAACAAATCTCAAAGAAACTTCCGGCACGAGGGAAAGATACTTACTGCCGAAAAGGAAAGACTTGTAATAAGTGCTGGTGTTCTCAAGTTTGAAAATGGTTCTTGAATCCCCTTCTTTGTATCTTGTCAGAAGATACTGGAGTTTCAACGAGTTTTTGAACGAACCTTGAGACTTCGTAAACCTTATTCCCGGTTCAAGGTTAATCCTGTAACTGCTTCCTCCCGCCTCCCTGTAAAAGTAAACCGCTTCTCCTCCAAGGTCCAAACTGACCGGTAATCTTTTTGAAATCGGTCTGTCAAGAAGGTAAAACCTTACGGACGGCAATCTCTGGTATATGCTACTTGAAGAACCGTCAAGGTAGTTAAGGTAAACTACGCTCGTGTTCAAAACCGCAGTTTTCCACAGTTTTGAAAAGTCTCCTTCTGACTTCGTGTAAATCCTCGTTTCTTCTTCCGTTTCAAGGGTTGCGGACGATTTGTAATACCTTCTGCTGTTTACCAGTTCGGAGTTCACTTTCGCGTAAAAGTATCGGGAAGGAAAGTAGGTGTGAGCGTATTTCAGTTTCCAGTCTTTTCGGTCTTCCTGCCTGACCATTTCATACCAAGCACTTCCCCTTGAATGGGGAGAAAGGACATACCTGAACTCTGCGGTCCGAGCGTCTCCCTCTCTGAACCTTTTTTCGTAAGAGAGGGTTAAGTCCGCACTCCTTCCGAGAACTATGAAGAGGGGTTGCCTGTAAAAGAAACCGCCTTCTGCCACATAACCCGTTCTCGGAGCAAGAAGACCCGAAGTTCTGTCCTTTACTATGGGACCGGAAGCAAAAGGTGTAATCAGAACCGGAATTTCCTTGACCTTAAAACTTACCCATTTCCCGGCAAAACTTTCTCCCAGCAAGATTCTGAACTTTTTAGAACCCAAAGACCAATCGGGACATTTGCCTTTACACGGAGTATATTCGCCGTCGTATGCTATCCATTCCTTTTCAGAAAGCCTTACTATCCTGTCCGCTTTAATCCTGTCCACGCTTGAAAGGTTTCCTTCTACGTTTTCAAGAACCGCCTTCTTGTTTTTAAAGTCGTATATCAAGCGCTTGCAGAACAGATGGGTTTCTCCTTCAAGAATTTCCACGTTTCCTTCAACCCTTAAAAGTCCCTTGACCTTGTCGTAGTATGCATGTTCACCCTTAACCGTCATGGACTGATACTTGACCAACACGTTTCCGTGAGCCTCAAGTTTTGAATTTACGTTACCCCCGACAACGTTTGCGGTTATTTCCACCCTGTCCTGCCCTGCAAGAACAAGAGAAAGCACAAGCGAGAAAAGGAGGATTAACAAAACCAACCTCCGGGAAAAACCATAATTCAATGTGGTATAATACCAAACTGCAAGATGCGGATAGGAACGGTAGAACTCGGAAAAAAACCAAGAACGGTTTTGGTTTTGTCTTCTCCAGAAAGAGTCAGGGAAGACCTTGAACTCGCAAGGATATTTCGCATTGACCTTGTAGAAGCAAGAATGGACCTTCTTAAAGACAAAAAAGTTCTTGACATCGTTAGCGATTACGGTTTTTACTCAATCCTGACGGTAAGACCTACCTGGGAAGGCGGAAAGTTCAACGGAACGGAAGAAGAAAGGCTTGAAGTTTTTAAAAGTTGTGTAAAACATCCGGGAGTTGGGGCTGTTGACGTTGAGGTAAGGGCTGAAATTTCCCAAGAAGTCAAAAAGTTGTGTAAGTCTTGTTCAAAAGTTCTTATTGCATCCTACCATGACTTTGAAAGGACTCCTCCGGACGAAGAAATAGAAGAAATCTTTGAAAAGTGCGCAGAACTCGGAGACATCGTTAAAATAGCACTCACTCCTTCTTCTTACGAAGACGTGAGAAGGTTTTGTTGCTTGATGGCAAAAAAGAAAAAACCGAAAGTTTTTATGGCTATGGGAACATACGGAAAGATTACGAGAATTGCAGGGTTTGTCTTTTCATCCCTTCTCACATATACTTTCTTCGGAAAGGCGGTCGCTCCGGGACAGATAGATGCGGAAAAAACGATAAACCTTTTGAAAGAGTTTTACGGGGAATCGGTTGACTGCGGGTAAACTTTTATCGTTTCTCGTGATTTTCTCCTACGGCGTTTCTTCCCTTCACTACGTTCTTTACCTTCCGACTAAGAAGGAAAAACTCTTGAAGGTCGGAGAATGGGGAGCAAAACTCGGTTTACTTTTTAACTTTGCTCTCATTCTGCTCTTTGCCGGAGAAAAAGTAGTTCCCTTTTCTCCGAAAGGAGTCTTTTTGGTTCTTTCGTTTGCGGTTGCCTCCGTTTTCGTTTTCTACTCTCTCAAAAAGAACCTTGACCTTTCCGGCCCTTTCCTTATGCCCGTTGCAACGCTCTTTGCAATACTTTCTGTCGTTTCAAAAAACTGCCTTCCGAACGTTCATCCGAGCACGGTCGGAACAATACACATCGTTCTTGCCCTCTTCGGCTACGGTTTTTTCATCTTCGCGGGCGTTACTTCCGGACTGTATCTTCTGCTTGACGCTCATCTTAAAAAGAAAAAACCTTCCGTGTTTTTCTTTAACCTGACTTCTCTTCCTTCGCTTGAGCAAACGATTTACACTTCTGTAGGATTAGGCTTTGTCTTCATAACGGTTTCAATGTTTGCCGGAGCAATTTGGTCACAGCAGGTTTTCGGAACATACTGGCTCTGGCATCCGAAACAAGTGGCAACTTTGGTCGTCTGGCTGTTCTACGCAAGCGTTATTCACCTTTACCTGAACAGGAAGTGGAAGGGAAGAAGGTTTTGCTATTTAAATCTTCTCGGAGTTTTTGTAATATTTTTAAACTTCATCGGAGTGAACCTTACCGCAAAGGGAGACGTTCACGCTTTTTAGAAAGGGAAAGCGATGGAACTGTGTTGCTTTGGACTGAACCACAAGACCGCTCCTTTGGAAGTCAGGGAAAGGTATGCCTTTAAACCCGACGAACTTGAAAGGGCTCTTCTTGAACTTTCTTCGGTTTCCGGAATTGAAGAGTGTATGATTCTTTCAACGTGCAATCGGACGGAAGTTTATTTCACGACGCAAAAGGGAAACCTTTTTGAGGAAGTTTTTGAGTTTCTCAAGAACTTTAAGGGAACTTCAAACGGCGACGAAAAGTATTTTTACCGGAAGAGAAACGAAGAAGCGGTAAGCCACGGATTTGCAGTTGCTTCCGGGATTGATTCCCTGGTCGTCGGCGAACCCCAAATAGTGGGACAGTTCAAAGATGCATACACCGTAGCAAAAGAATGCGGGACGGTTGGAACGGTTCTTTCAAGATTTTGCGAAACTGCTTTGAACGTTTCCAAAAAGGTAAGAAATCAAACCGGCATCGGAAAGCATCCGGTTTCTGTGAGTTCTGTTGCGGTTGAACTTGCAAAGAAGATATTCGGAGACCTCAACGGAAAGACCGTAACCATTGTCGGTGCGGGCGAAATGGCAGAACTTGCTGTAAGGCATCTTGTAGGAAGCGGTGCGAGCAACGTAATAGTCGTAAACAGAACCTTGAGCAGGGCGGAAGAACTTGCGAAGAAGTTCGGCGGAAAGGCATACTCCTTTGACAGGTTAAAGGAAGCAATAAAAGAATCGGAAATAGTCATCAGTTCAACCGGTGCTTCCGGATACGTCATTACCGAAGAACTCGTCAAAGAGATAGTGGAAAACAGGGAAACTCCGATATTCTTCATAGACATTGCAGTCCCGAGAGATGTTGACCCAAGCGTTTCAAAGTTTTCAAACGCTTACGTTTATTACATTGATGACCTTGAGAGCATCGTTCAAGCAAACCTCAAAGAAAGACTTTCCAAAGCAGAACAAGCAATGGAAATCGTAGAAAAGGAAGCAAAAAGATTTACCGCTTGGATGAAGGAACTTGAAATAGCACCTTTAATAGCCCAGTTGAAGCAGAGGGCGGAAGAAATCAGAAGGAGCGAAATTGAAAAGCGACTGTCTTCCCTCAACTTGACGGAGGAACAAAGGGAAGAGGTTGAAAATCTCACCAGGGTAATTATTAATAAACTCCTGCATCAGCCAATAACCGCAGTAAAGAAAAAGGGTATTTACGAGAGCAAACCGCAGATTGTTGAAGTGTTTTTAGAACTGTTCGGCCTTGAAAAAAACCAGACGGGGAGTAAAAAGTGATTTTAAAACCCACTCTCGTTCTTGACAAAACATACATGCCGATTACCATCTTCTCCCACAAGAAGGCTTTTTTGCTTTCCTACCTTGAAAGGTGCGAGGTCCTTGAGTATTACACGAACGTGGTTCTCACTTCTCCGAGGAAAGAATTCCCGGCTCCCTTGGTAATCAGAATCCCGGTTCTTGTAAGGCACTGGAATTCCGCTTCTCCGACGAGAAGAGCGGTCTTCATAAGGGATAACTTCATTTGTGCTTACTGCGGAAAGTTGGTTAAAGACCACAACGCAACCGTTGACCACGTTGTTCCCAAAAGTAAAGGAGGAAAGTGGGAGTGGGAGAATCTCGTCACGTGTTGCAGTAGTTGCAACCAAAAGAAAGGAGGAAAAACTCCGGAAGAGGCCGGATTGAAACTGCTATACAAACCTTACAAACCGACCGGCTTTCAAATGGCGGTCAGCAGGTGGAAAACGAGAATGAACGACGAGTTCTTGAAAGCGCTGGAAATTTATGCTCCTTCTACCTTTCTACCCAGTAATTGGGTGCTTCCTTAGTTATTATGACATCGTGAACGTGGGATTCTCTGAGACCTGCCTGTGTTATCTTCACAAAACGGGCTTTCTTCCTCATTTCTTCAATGTTTCTCGCACCGCAGTATCCCATACCCGCTTTTAGTCCTCCGACGAGTTGATGAACCATGTCCGCAAGGGGTCCTCTGTAGGGAACCATTCCTTCAATCCCTTCAGGAACCAGTTTTTTCTCCTCAACGTCCGCTTGGAAATATCTGTCCTTACTTCCCTTTTTCATCGCTCCCAAAGACCCCATTCCCCTGTAAACCTTGTAACTCCTACCCTGATACAGAACGATTTCTCCCGGAGATTCTTTCGTTCCGGCAAACAGACTGCCAATCATTACGACCCTTGCTCCGGCCCCGATTGCCTTTGCTATGTCTCCCGAGAACTTTATTCCTCCGTCCGCAATTATTGAAATTCCGTATTTATCCGCAACCTCCGCACATTCAAATATTGCAGTTAACTGAGGAACTCCCACTCCCGCAACTATTCTCGTCGTGCAGATGGAACCGGGTCCTATTCCCACCTTTACCGCGTCCGCTCCCGCCTTGATGAGGGCTTCGGTTCCCTCCGGAGTGGCAACGTTTCCCGCTATTATGTCAACGTCGGGAAACAGTTCTTTCAGTTTCCTCAAAGTCTCTATCACTCCCTTTGAATGTCCGTGGGCCGTGTCAATGACTATTACGTCCACTTCTGCCTCTACGAGTGCCTTTGCCCTTTCAATGGCTTCCTTTCCGACTCCGACTGCTGCACCTACCACGAGTCTTCCGAGTTCATCCTTGCAAGCGTTCGGATACTTCTCTCTTTTTTCAATGTCCTTAATGGTGATTAACCCTTTGAGATAACCGTTTTCGTCCACCACCGGCAGTTTTTCTATCTTGTATTTTTGAAGTATCTCTTTTGCCATGTCCAGAGTAGTTCCGACCGGAGCAGTTTTCAGGTTTTCTTTGGTCATTACCTCCCGGATTTTCTTTGAATGGTCCTTCACAAACCTTATGTCCCTGTTGGTTATTATTCCTATCAGTTTTCCCTCGTCGTCCGTTACGGGAAGTCCCGAAATTTTGTATCTTCTCATGAGTTTTTCTGCATCCGCAATCGTCTGCTCGGGCTTGACGGTTACCGGATTCAAAATCATTCCGCTCTCAGAGCGTTTTACCCTGTCAACCTCTTGAGCCTGTTCTTCTATGGACATGTTCTTGTGAATTACCCCGATTCCTCCTTCCCTCGCAATTGCAATTGCAAGTTCCGATTCCGTAACGGTATCCATTGCAGCGCTCATTATCGGGATGTTCAGGGTTATTCTCTTCGTCAGTTTCGTTCTGACATCAACTTCCGAAGGAAGAACTTCCGAATAGTTCGGAACCAAAAGAACGTCATCAAAGGTCAACGCTTCCTTCAACACTTTCATCTTCTTCCCCTTTTATGTTTTTGTTGAGGGAAATTATAAAGAATTTCAGGTCTTCTTTGGTGGTTATCTTGATGTTTTGAGGGTCTCCGGGAATTGCCACGACCGTGTATCCGTATCTTTCAAGAAGAGCGGAATCGTCGGTTGCAAGAAAGTCATCACTCAAAGCCCTTTCGTGGCACTCCAAAAGAACGTCATAAATAAACAACTGGGGTGTCTGAACGAGCAACAACTTGTCCCTGTCAAGGGTTTTCTTGACGATGAAGTCCCCCCTTTCCAGAGGGGCTCCCGCCTCTTTCACGGTATCCTTGGGCTTGACAGCGGGAATAACTCCGTGAGCGTCGTAGTCGGAAAGCGCAACCACGAGGTCGTTTAAAAGAACGGGAGAAACGTTCGGTCTTACGCCGTCGTGGACAAAGACTTCCTTAAAGTTTTCGCCCTTTATACTCTTCAACCCTTCAAAAACGGAAAACTGCCTTTCGCTGCCCCCGGGAACGACCTTTGTAATTTTCGGGTATCTTTCCGCAAGTTTTCTGCCCACTTCAACGTCATCTTCGGGAACTACCAAAACGATGGCATCTACCAGTTCACTCTTTGAAAAAACTTCAATACTGTATTCAACAATCATCTTTCCGTTTACCGTAAAAAACTGCTTTTTCGCTCCGAACCTTTTTCCGCTTCCTGCGGAAGGAACGATGACCGCTCTCATTTTATCTTTCTCAAGGCTTTTTTCATTTCTTGGACAACTTCTTTCAACGGCTTTTCAAGGGAGAGGGCTATTTCCTCCGCAAGTCTAAAAAAAGCCTCTTCAAGGAGTTTTTTTTCGGAGTATGACAACCCTTTCTTCCTGAGCCGGTAAGTGAGGTTTCTGACAACTACTGCAAGTTCTTCCGCACTGCCCGAGCGAAGTCTGTCAATGTTCGTTCTGTGCCTGACCGTCCACTTTTGAATGGTTGAGCGGGGTGAAGTTGAAAGGAGTTTCATAATTTGGCTGACTTCTTCCTTACAAATTACGTGCCTTACTCCCGAAACGGTTGCAGAAGTTTCCGGTATGAGAATGGAAAAGTTTTTCCCAATGATTGAAATTCTCAAATAAACCACCTCTTTTCCTTTTACCCGCCTGACCTCTCTTTTCTCTATCACTCCGACGCCGTGAGGAGGACAGGCAACCTTGTCTCCGACTTTAAACATAAGGTTCTACCTATTGGGGTTTCTTAACCGGCACCTCTCCCTTCTTTTCTCCGTATGGAACGGGAACGTATTGAACCGCAGGTTGTCCTCCGGGCTGGTAATAAAGTTCCATCAGTTCGTAAACTTCGGGGGGAACTTCCGTGTTCACGTTCAGACCGAGTTCCCTGAAAGTTTCAACGGTCAGCGGATAGTCGTGAGTCCAGTATCCGCAGGTTAAAGTGTCCGCTATCTTTTCAGCCTTCTCTCTGGAATGTCCCTTTGCGGTAAGAATTTTTACGATTGTATTTTTCATCTGCATGAGCGCCTTTTCAGCAACGTCCGCAAGAATCAGGGTTTCGTCCTTGAGTTCCTTACCTTTCATTTTTGCAACTCTCACCAGAGAAGGTGCGGGAAACTGACCCAACTGCGGGTCAAGGGGACCGAGAACTGCGTTTGAATCCATTACTATTTCGTCAGCTGCAAGGGCTATGAGAGTTCCGCCGGACATTGCATAATGGGGAATTATCACCCTTACCGGTGCTTTTCTCTTGGAAAGGGCTGAGGCTATTTGAGTCGCTGCAAGGGCTAATCCTCCCGGAGTGTGAATTATCAGGTCTATCGGCATGTCTTCGGGAGTCATTCTGATTGCCCTGAGTATCCTTTCGGAGTCTTCAATGGTTATGAACCTGAAGATGGGAAAGCCCATGAACGCAAGCCTTTCCTGTCTGTGAATCATCGTTATTACTCTTGAACCCCTTTTCTTTTCAATTTCCTTTATGAGCCTGAGCCTTGCCCATTCAAGGTTTTTCTGCTGGAAGATGGGCCACAGGGAAAAGAAAATTATGAGAAGCCAAAAGATGTCAAAAAAACTCGGACCCTGATGCATCAAAACTCCTTCAAAAGTCTTTAAAAACTATTTTACCATTAAAAATCGTAATTTTAACCCTGCCCTTTAATTTCTTGCCGAGGAACGGCGTGTTCTTGCTCTTTGAAAAGAGTTCTTCTTCCTTCAGGATAAACTCCTCTTCCGGGTCAAAAATGCAAACGTTCCCCCTCGCACCCGGTTTCAAGGTTCCTATGTCCTTCTTTCCCAAGATTCTTGCGGGTGTCGTGGAAATCTTGTCAATCAGTTCTTTCAAGGAAATGTAGTTCTTCCTTACGAGTTCAAGGCTCAAAGGAAGCAAAGTCTGAAAGCCTATCATTCCGAAGGGTGCTTTGCAAAACTCAAGGGATTTTTCGTCCGGTGAGTGGGGAGCGTGGTCCGTTGCTATTGCGTCTGCGGTTCCGTCCGCCAGCGCTTCCTTACAAGCGACAACGTCCTCTTTGCTCCTTAAAGGGGGAGAGACCTTGAAGTTTGTGTCAAAGTTCAAAACGCTTTCTTCGGAAAGGGTAAAGTGGTGGGGAGTTATTTCGCAAGTAATGTTTTTTGCTCCCTTTTCCTTGAAAAACCTGATTATTTCAAGGGACATTTTCGTTGAAACGTGACAAAGGTGAAGTTTTGCTCCGACGGAAATTGCAAGGATTATGTCCCTTGCCACACCTATTACTTCCGATTCCGGAGGAATTCCCGGCATTCCGGTAATTGAACTTGCAAGCCCCTCGTTTACCTGACCTCCCTCGCTCAAGGTTTTGTCCTCGCTGTGCGAAAAGACGGGAATGTTGAAAAACTTTGCGTATTCAAGCGCACTTCTCATTATTCTTGAATCTTCAACGGGATTTCCGTCATCGGAAATTGCAACTATCCCCTCCCTCACCATCAAGCCTATCTCCGCAAGTTCTTTCCCAGCAAGTCCTTTGGTTATCGCCCCGACGGGAAAAACATCGCACAGTCCGACTTCTTTTGCCCTTTCAACGATGAACCGCGTTATGTATGGATTGTCGTTTACGGGTTCTGTGTTCGCCATACAGCATACGCTCGTTATCCCTCCCGCCACGGCACAAAGACATCCCGTTTCAATACTTTCCTTCCATTCCTGCCCCGGTTCTCTCAAGTGAGCGTGAAGGTCAACAAAACCCGGTGAAACGACAAGTCCGTCCGCATCAATAACTTCGCAGTTTGCAGTTGGAGAAATTGACGGTTCAACTTTGACGATTCTGCCGTTTTCTATTAAAACGTCCGCTCTTTCTTCAAGGTCTTGGGATGGGTCAACTACCAAGCCACCCCTGATTAAGATTCCTCCCATTCCTCCCCTTCAGCAAAGCACTATCCGTGCAAAACTTTCCGGGTTTAAACTCGCCCCTCCGACGAGTAAGCCGTTAATATCCTTCTGAGAAAGAAGGGCTTTGGCATTTTCGGGTTTTACACTTCCTCCGTAAAGGATGGGTGTCTTCTCGGAAAAGTCCCTTGAAACGAGTCCTTCCAGAACGCTCCTGATGAATGCGTGAACCTCTTGAGCCTGCTCGGGTGTTGCGTTTTTCCCCGTTCCGATAGCCCAAACGGGCTCATACGCCACCACTACTTTTAAGTCTTCACTTATACCCTTCAAAGCACTTACCAACTGCTTCTCAACGACCTTTTCCGTTTCCCCTCTTTCCCTTTCCTCAAGTTTTTCTCCGACGCAAAGAATGGGAATGAGCCCGTGTTCAACCGCACAGAACAACTTTTTTCTCACAATCTCGTCCGTTTCGTTGAGAATGTTTCTCCTTTCCGAATGCCCGACAATTACGTATTCACAGTTAAGTTCAACGAGCATGGGGGGAGATATCTCTCCGGTGTAGGCTCCCCAATCCTTGTAAAAAACGTCCTGCGCTCCGATTTTTATCCCCGTGCCTTTCAGTTCTTCCTGCAAAACCCACAGAGAAGTAAAGGGAGGACATATTACGACCTCCCTGTTCCTTTCCCTGACGAGTTCTTTAAAGTTTTTGGCAAAAGACCTTGCTTCCGCGCACGTTTTGTTCATCTTCCAGTTTGCCACTACGACTTCCTTCACCTTTTACCTCACGAAGCCTTCACGAGTTTGTATTTCGGTTTGCCGGTTTTTACCGCTTTTGCATCCACTATGACTTCTTTTACATCCTTTCTTTGGGGAACTTCAAACATCACATCAAGCATGAGTTTTTCAAGAATAGCCCTTAAGCCCCTTGCTCCCGTTTTCCTCTTGATTGCTTCCCTTGCGATTTCTTTCAACGCACCTTCGGTGAACCTTAACTTTACTCCCTCAAGTTCCAAAAGTTTCTGATACTGTTTTATGAGAGAGTTTTTCGGCTCAAGGAGAACCCTAACGAGGTCTTCCTCTTTAAGTTCGTCAAGAACCGCAACGACCGGCAGTCTTCCAATCAGTTCCGGAATGAGTCCGTATTTTACGAGGTCGTCCGGTTCAACATACTTTAACAGTTGGCTTCTGTCAATTTTCTTCTTTTCAACGTCAACGGTGAAGCCCATTGCGGAACTGCCGATTCTTCTTGCAATTATGTCTTCAAGACCGACAAACGCTCCTCCGCAAATGAACAGAATGTTGGTCGTGTCTATCTGTATGAACTGCTGGTGCGGATGCTTCCTGCCCCCTTGAGGAGGAACGTTGGCTATCGTTCCTTCAAGGATTTTCAAAAGAGCCTGCTGGACTCCCTCGCCGGAAACGTCCCTCGTGATTGAAGGGTTCTCGCTTTTCCTTGAAATTTTGTCAATTTCGTCAATGTAAATGATTCCCTTTTGAGCCTTTTCAATGTCGTAGTTTGCAGACTGTATTAACCTTAACAGAATGTTTTCAACGTCCTCGCCGACGTATCCTGCTTCGGTCAAAGTCGTGGCATCCGCAATGGCAAAGGGAACATCAAGGAGTTTCGCAAGGGAACGGGCAAGAAGAGTTTTTCCGGAACCTGTGGGACCTATGAGGAGAATGTTGCTCTTTTCAATTTCAACGTCATCAATTTCTCCTCCGGAAAGAATCCGCTTGTAGTGATTGTAAACCGCAACGGAAATAACCTTTTTGGCTTCTTCCTGTCCCACCACGTATTGGTCAAGAAAGGACTTGATTTCTTTGGGAGTCGGAAGTTTGTCAACCTCTTTCTTCTTTGATTTTTCGTCTTCCTCTTTCTTTTCGTGAATCATCTCGTAGCATTCGTCAATACAGTAATTGCATATGGCCACTCCTCCCGGTCCTGTTATCATCGTTTCAACTTCTTCTTGGGACTTTCCGCAAAAAGAACATACTTTCTTGTTATTCGGCAGTCTGAACTCAAAGTCAAACATTGGTGCCGGAGACCTCCTGCA
>CAZZKT010000020.1:0-18356 GCA_964654625.1 uncultured bacterium | reverse complement strand
TAAAAGAACTTTTTTACGGTTTTCCTCCAACAAAAGAAGAGATGGAAAAGGGAATCCTTAAACCTCTTCCTGTATATCTCATAGGTCAACTGGGAAGACATGAAGAGATAAGCCCTGATGTTTTTCCCGGTGATTATATATTAGATACAGCAAAGGCAAAAATTAAGGAATGTTTTGAAACTGTAGGTTGCAAACTAATAATAGTTGAAGTTTTGGACGGGGATTCCGAAACCAAACAAAAACTGGTAGAGTTTTACACCCGCAATGGATTCAGAAAATTAGATACAATTATAGAGAAGGGCAAAACACTGACCAGATTTTACTATGTGATAAAAAACTAATCTTCCTTTTTAATCCTTGAGGTAGCCCCAGAAACTATGCCGGGCGATAGTTATCAAGTGTGCCGTTTCCCAAAAATAGCAATTAGTTGTGAGTCGGGTGCACAAGTTGCCAACTTCTCTGAGGTTTGATATATTTGCACCTGCAAAAACTCACCAGGCTGGACTCTGGAAGGGGTGCCTTTAAAGGTTCTTCCAGAGGTTGAAAGCCTGGGAGGCAAAACCCATTTAAAGGAGGGAAAGATGAGCGAGGAAACAAAAGAACCGCAAGTTCCACAACAACCAGAAGAAGAAAAAACTCAACAAGAATTTAAGCCGAGACCTCCCGGTCAAAGAATCACGATGAAAGAACTTCTTGAAGCGGGCGTTCACTTCGGGCATCAAAAGGAACGCTGGAATCCGAAAATGAAGAAGTTCATCTTCACGGAAAGAAACAAGATTCACATCATTGACCTCCAACAGACCATCAAGTATTTTGAAAAAGCCTACGACTTCGTGGCAGACCTCGTGGCCAACGGAGGAATAATTCTCTTTGTCTGCACGAAAAAGCAGGGTCAAGACATAATCAAAGAAGAAGCAGAAAGGTGCGGAATGTTCTACATCAACAGGCGTTGGCTCGGAGGAACTATTACGAACTTCCAAACAATCAGAAAGTCAATATTTAAACTGAAAATGCTCAAGAAGATGGAAGAAGAGGGAGTTCTTGAAAAGTTTCCGAAAAAGGAAGCCATGAGACTGCGCAGGAAGAAGGAAAAACTTGAAAAGAACCTCGGCGGAATAGAAAACATGACGAGACTTCCCGACGCACTGTTCATAGTTGACGTGGTAAGGGAAGAAACTGCGGTAAAGGAAGCAAACAAGGCGGGGATTCCAATCGTTGCACTCGTTGACACGAACGCAGACCCTGACCCGATAGACTATCCGATTCCGGCAAACGACGACGCAATCAGAGCGATTAAACTTTTAACATCAAGGATTGCGGACGCTGTCATTGAAGGAAAAATGCGCAGAGAAGCCCTAAAACTTGCAGAAGGAGAAGAATTTGAGGAGGTTAATCATGGCTAAGGTAAGCACGGAACAGATAAAGCAGTTGAGAGAAATGACCGGCGCTGGCATAGTTGACTGTAAAAAAGCCCTTGAAGAAGCAGGAGGGGACATAAACAAAGCGGTGGAAATCTTAAGGAGAAAGGGAATTGCAAAGGCTGAAAAGAAAGCGAGCAGAGAAACCACAGAAGGAGCGGTATTCTCCTACATACACGGGGGAGGAAGGGTCGGCGTTCTCGTTGAACTGAACTGCGAAACCGACTTTGTTGCAAGAAACGAACTGTTCCAAGAACTCGGCAGGGAAATTGCAATGCAAGTTGCTGCAATGAATCCGAAGTATGTTTCCAAAGAAGACGTTCCGGAAGAAGTCGTTGAGAAAGAAAAGAGCATACTAAGGGAACAAGCCCTTGCGGAAGGAAAGCCGGAACACATAGTTGAAAGAATCGTTGAAGGAAGACTGTCAAAGTTCTTCTCCGAAGTTTGTCTTCTTGAGCAACCGTGGATTAGGGACGACAGCAAGACGGTCGGAGAACTCGTAAAAGAATACATTTCAAAACTCGGAGAAAACATTAAAGTCAAAAGATTCTGCAGGTTTGAAGTCGGGAGATAAAGATGAAAGTTGAACTTTCCAAAAGGGAAAGGGGAGAAGCGGTAATAAGGGGAGTTTTTGAGGGAGATAGAGCCACGATATCAAAATTGAAAGTCTTGAACTTCAAAGGAACGTTCGGAGAAACTGTAATCTTTCCGGAAAAGGAAAGACCGGTAATATTCGTTGGTCTTGGAAAGAAGAAAGAAATAAACGAGGATAAGTTAAGAGTTGCTGTTGCTAAGGGCATCGCAAAGGCTAAAAAAACTTTCAAGGAAGTTTGCGTTGATTCTTATTCTTTCGGCACGAAAAAAGGAACGACGAAAGCGGTGGTAGAGGGAGTTGTTCTTTCCGGATATTCATTTGAAAAATACAAGGAAGAAAAAAGCAAACTGGAAAGAGTCTTCATACTTTCCGAAAACGAAAGAGAATTTGAACTTGCCCTTGCAATTTCCGAATCCGCAAACTTCACAAGGGACATCGTCAACGAACCTCCGAACAAAATTACTCCGGAAGTTATGGCTCAGATTGCCGTTGAGTTATCGCAAAAGCACGGCTTTGAATGTAAAGTCTTCACGGAAAAAGAACTTGAAGAAAACAACATGGTCGGACACCTTGCGGTGGGGAGGGGCAGTTCCAACCCTCCCCGCTTTATACACATCAAGTATTCACCTCCAAAAGCAAAAAGGAAAATCGTTTTTGTCGGAAAAGGACTGACCTTTGACAGCGGAGGGCTAAACATAAAGCCGGAACAATTCATGAAAACAATGAAGTCCGACAAGTCCGGTGCTTGTGCTTTGCTCGGAATAATGGAAGGAGTAGGGAAACTAAAACCCTCCGTTGAAGTTCACGCTCTTTTGTGCTGTGCGGAAAACATGCCCGGAGGAAGGGCTTTTAAACCGGACGACATTCTCACCTATCCGAACCGCAAGTCTGTGGAAGTTCACTCCACGGACGCAGAAGGAAGACTCGTTCTTGCGGACGGCTTGATATACGGTTGCAAACTGAACCCGGACTGCCTAATTGACATTGCAACGCTGACGGGTGCGTGCATAGTAGCCCTCGGACACTACACGAGCGGACTCTTCACATACAACGACCAACTTGCAGAAACCATCCTTTCAATTTCAAGAAAAACCGGAGAAAAAATGTGGAGACTGCCCCTTGACGAAGACCTTGAAGAGGAAATAAAAGGAACTTTTACAGACCTACAAAACCTCGGAAAGAGCAGATACGGAGGAGCAATCACTGCGAGTTTGTTTTTAAAGAACTTTGTAGAGAAAGAGTTCCTCCAGAAGTGGGTTCACATAGACATTGCAGGGCCTGCCTTTCTTGACAAGGCGTGGAAGTATTACTCTCCCGGAGCAACGGGACAGCCCGTAAGGACGATGCTTGAGTTCATCCTTAAAACATGAACTACAAACACTGGACGCTTGAGAACAAAATAAAGTGCTTCTTTTCAAAAAGAGAGGATTCAAACCTTTGTAGCATAAGTTTTTGGGTCAAAACGGGAACCGCTTGGGAAAAAGAAAACGAAACGGGAATTGCCCACTTCCTTGAACACATCCTCTTTAACAAGAAAGAAAGCCTTGACATTTTCGTAGAATCCATAGGAGGAGACCTCAACGCGGGAACTTCCTACGACTACACCTACTTCTACATAACGCTACCGGCAGAAAGGTTTAAAGAAGGTCTTGAGGTCATTTCAAAAATCGTTCTTGAACCGGAAATAACCGAGCAATTTGTTGAAAAAGAAAAGCCAATCGTTCTTGAAGAAATAGTAAAAACGAAAGATTCTCCCCAAGAAAGTTTTGCGGAAACCTTTAACGCTTACTTGTTCGGAAACACTCCTTACGGCAATCCCATCCTCGGATACGAAGAATCCGTAAAAAGTTTCACAAAAGAAGCGGTTGAAAGGTTCTATTCGGAAACTTATTTGCCCGAATCAATGGTTTTAAGCGTTGCAGGAAACGTAGAAGAAGAAAAAATCGTTGAAAGTGTTAACGAAATTTTTACAAAATTCAAAGGAACTTCACCTGGAAGAAAGGTTTCTTTTGAAAAGCCCAAAAGAGAAGGAAGCAGTTTTGTTTTTGAACATCCAAACTGCGAAATACCTCAAATCTTGATGGGATGGTTATTGCCTCCGTGCAACAGGAAGGACATTTACTACGAAATACTTGACGCAGTGCTTTCCGAAGGGAGAAGTTCCCTTCTTTACAGAGAGATAAAAGAAAAAAACCTTGCCTACGCGGTGTTTTCAAACTACAGCCCTATGAAGTTTGCAAGTTGCTTTACCATAGGAGCCATCACGGACAAACCGAAAGATTGCGAAACTGCAATACTTGAAAGCATCCGTGAAATCACCGAAGAAGACTTTGAACTTGCGAAGAAAAAGTTGCTAAAGAGCGAACTGTTTGCAAGAGAAAGCGTTCAGGCAGAAGCAGATTCTGCGGGCTTTGCAATGACCGTGCCGGAAGACCTTGACTATCACCTAAAAATCCTTGACGACATAAAGTCCGCCTCTTTTCAAGAGTTTAAAAAAGTGGTATCCTTTTTGCGGAAAGAACCACTGGTCGGAATTTTAAAAGGAGTTGGCAATGGAATTTAAGAAACTTTTGGAATTTTACGGATTCAAGGAAGAAGATGCAGAGAAAATAAGAAGACTGATTCCCTACCTTTCTGAAGAAGACAAAAAAATCATCGCGGAAGAAACGAAGTCGTTTGTATTCAAGCATCTTCCAAGGTCTGCTAAACTCCTTGAAGAACTTGGCGTTAAGGGAGCCTTTTCCGGAACGATTGAAAAGTTTATAACCAAAATCCTTAACTTTGAAGATGAATTTTTTGCCTATGTTGAAACGGTGGCGAAAACTCACATTTCCGCAAGTATCCCTCCAGAGGACTTTCTTAAAGATTATGCTCAATTTTCCAAACTTCTCTTTGACAGGTTAAACCCTCCACCAGAACTTGCAGAAAGTCTAAAAAAACTGGCTTTTGTAATTCTCCTTGTAGCTGTTTTTATTGGACTTTCTTTCATAGAAAAAGCAGAAAGTCTTAGAGAATACGACCCGGTTACTGGACTTACCGCAAAGACAAAGTTAGTAAGAGAAACATTAGACATCGCCGAAAACAGTCGTTCTTTAATCCTTTTAGACATTGATGGCTTCAAGGAACTAAACCTTAACCTTGGATACGGAGCAGGAAACTCCGTTCTTGCAATATTTTCCTCTCACTTGAGGTTGAGGTTTCCTGCAAGTTATATAACAAGGCTTCAAAACGACGAATTCTTCATAGCAACCCCTCTTCCGGTGGGAGACGCAAGAAAAGAACTCTTTTCCATTCAAAGACAACTTATTGAGCAACCGATAGAAGTTCCAACCCCTTACGGAACTGAACGGTTGAGAATTGAATTCAAAGCGGTAATTCTTAATGCCAAACTTTTCTCCTCCTCCTCCTCCTCCTCCTCCTTTGACATCCTTATGTGGATTCTTTACAACGGACTCAAAAAAACTTTCGCGGAAGAGAAAATAAAAATCATTTCAAAGAAGGAGTTTGACGAGTTCATTTCAAACAGAGCCTTGCTTCTTGAACTTCTTTTTGCTTTAAGCACAAAGAATGTAAAACTTGCAAGACAAAAAGTCGTGAATGTTTTTACTGGGAAACTGCTGTTTTACGAAGTTCTTGCAAGGATAGTAACTAAAGAGGACAAACTGATATCACCTGGTTGTTTTATAAGTCTAATTGAAGACACAAACCTTGAAAGAAAACTTGACAGAACGGTCGTCAGTAAACTTTTTGACTATATCTCAAGAAACGAGGGAGAAGAAAAGTATTCCGTAAACCTTTCTACCGCTTTTATGAGGGATGACTTTTACTGGTTCTTAACGAAACTTGAAGAATACAAAATTCCTCCCGAGAGAGTTATTGTTGAAATAACCGAAAGGGGAGACATTTTTGAACTTCCGGGAATTGAAGAAAAAATGAAACTTTTAAGGGAAAGGGGAATAAAAGTCTTCCTTGACGATTACGGAGTGAAGTTTTCCAACTACAGCACTTTGAGAAAACTTGAGGTTTCCGGCATTAAGATTGACGGCAGTATCGTTGCAGAGATTGGAAACAATCCTTGTGATGCGTTGTTTATTGACAGCGTGATGAAATTCGCGAGAATGAGAGACCTTTTCGTAGTAGCAGAATACATTGAAAATGAAAATCAACTTGAAAAAATCAAATCCCTTGCAGAAGAAGACAAGTTTCCGATAATGTATGGACAGGGATTTTACTGGCACAAACCGGAAATATTCGTCTAACCCTTTGACTTTTTGGTTTTTGCAAGTTTAACTTCTCCGGTTTTTTCGTCATACTCTATTCTCGGAAAGAGCATCTTTCCTCTGACAAGTTTCGTTCCGGGCTTTATTCCTCCCCAATTTTTAAATTCATCAACTCTCCAGTTTTTCACGCTTTCCGAAATCCCGATTTGCTCTGCCATTTTTTCCGCAGAAGCGGGCATAAACGGATAAAGAAAAGCAGTTATGAACCTCAACGCTTCAAGGATGTTGTAGATAACATCGCAAAGTTCTTTACTTTTGTTTTTATAAAGCGTCCAAGGAGCCTTTCTGTCTATGTAATAGTTCACGAACAAAACGACTTCCCAAATCTTTGAAAGGGCTTTAGAAAGTTCTCCCTTCGGAATTAACTGAGAGATAACGTCAAGGGTTTCAAAACATCTGTTTTTCAGGTTTTTGTCAAGTTCTGTTTCGCTTCCGGAAGGTTCTGGGACTTCACAGTCAAAATACTTGCAAACCATAGAAACGGTTCTGTTGAAAAGATTCCCGAGGTCGTTGGCAAGTTCTCCGTTTATTCTTGAAACCAACTTTTTGAAGGAGAAGTCTCCGTCAAGACCGAAAGTAACCTCCCTGAAAAGGAAGTATCTGAACTGGTCAACTCCGAACTTTTCAACAACTTCGTTCGGGTCAACCACGTTCCCCTTGGACTTGCTCATTTTTTCTCCGTTAACGGTCCACCATCCGTGGGCAAAAATCCTCTTCGGTAGCGGAAGCCCCGCAGACATTAAAAACGCCGGCCAGTAAACCGCATGAAACCTCAAAATGTCTTTTCCAACGAGGTGAAGGTCAGCGGGCCAATACTTTTCAAATCTTTCCCTGTCATCGGGATAACCCACGCCGGTAAGGTAGTTCGTCAGGGCATCAAACCACACATAGATAACGTGCTTTTCGTTCACGGGAACGGGTATTCCCCAGTCAAAACTCACCCTGCTTATTGAAAGGTCTTTTAACTCCTTCTCAACAAACCTTACAACCTCGTTTCTTCTGAATTCCGGAGCAATGAAGTCCGGATTTTCCCTGTAAAACTCAAGGAGTTTGTCCCTGTATTTGCTCAACCTGAAAAAGTAACTTTCTTCCTTTACCTTTACGACCTCTCTACCGCACATCGGACAATACTTTCCGTCAACCAACTCCTTTTCAGTGTGGTAAGTTTCACAAGGAATGCAATACCATCCTTCGTATTCTCCGAGGTATATGTCTCCGTTTTCGTAGCACTTTTTGAAAATGTGCTGAACCGCTCTTATGTGAACTTCTTCCGTAGTTCTTATGAACCTGTCGTAAGAAACGTTGAGTTTCTCCCACAGTTTTTTAAAAGCGGGAACGAGACTGTCAACGAACTCCTTGGGAGTCATTCCTTTCTTCTCTGCACTTTGCTGAATCTTCTGACCGTGTTCGTCCGTTCCGGTCATGAAGAAAACATCGTATCCCAAAAACCTCATAAACCTCGCTATGACATCTCCCGCAACGGTCGTGTAGGCGTGTCCTATGTGGGGTTTGTCGTTCACGTAGTAGATTGGAGTCGTTATGTAAAATTTCTTCAAGGCATACCTCCCTTTACTGAAATTTTGAACGGGTTAAATTTTACCAAAGAGAATTTGAAGCGGGGGTAAGAATGAATCATCAAATAGGAGAAATCAAGTTCCCGGAAGAACTTCCGGTCTTACCGCTCAGAGACGTCGTAGTGTTTCCGATGATGATTGCTCCCCTTTTTGTCGGAAGACCTTTTTCTCTCAACGCAATTGAGGAGGCTTTAAGGCAGGACAAACTGATTTTCCTCGTAACTCAAAAAGATAAAGACGTTGAAGAGCCGAAGAGAGAAGACCTATACGACTTCGGAACCGTTGCGGTAATCCTCAAAGCGATGAAAATGGGAGACGGGCGGGTAAAAATTCTGGTTCAAGGACTGACAAGGGCAAAAATAAAGGAACTGAAAACGATTGAATGGGAAGCTCCGAGACTTCACGCAGTCCTTGAGTATGTCCACGAACCGGAAAGACATCCCGAGAGCATTGAGGAGGAAGCCCTTTTAAAACTCGTCAGAGACCAGATTGAAAGGATAGTTGCCCTCGGAAAGCAAATTCCGCCGGACATGGTTGCAATATTGAGGTCTATTGAAGACCCCGGCAAACTCGCGGACCTAATAGCGGGACAACTTGAACTTTCAACTCAAGATGCAATGGACATTCTCTCCACGACAGACCCCGTGGAACGACTGAAAAAAATCAGCGAAAAACTTGAACACGAAATCAAGGTTCTTGAAATTCAAGAACTAATCAGAACAAAAGCAAGAGAGTCAATGGAAAAAGAGCAAAGAGAATACTTCTTGCGCCAGCAGTTAAGGGCAATCAGAAAAGAACTGGGAGAGGAAGAAGACAAAGCCAAGGAAATTGAGGAATACAGAGAAAAAATCTTAAAAGCGAAGATGCCCAAAGAAATAGAAGAGTCCACTCTGAAAGAACTTTCAAGACTTGAAAAGATGCATCCGGAATCTGCAGAAGCGGCGGTTTTGAGAACGTGGATAGAGTGGATGATTGAACTGCCCTGGTCAAAGAAAACAAGGGACAGGCTTGACATTGAAAGGGCAAAGATAATTCTTGACGAAGACCACTACAACCTGACGAAGGTTAAAGACAGAATCCTTGAATACCTTGCGGTTAAAACCCTGATAAAGAAAAGGAAGAAACGGGTTCAGGAAGTAAAACAACCGACGATATGCTTTGTAGGTCCTCCCGGCGTCGGGAAAACCTCTCTTGCAAGGTCAATAGCAAGGGCGCTCGGAAGAAAGTTTGTCAGAATATCTTTGGGCGGTGTAAGGGACGAAGCGGAAATAAGGGGACACAGAAGAACCTACGTTGGAGCAATGCCGGGGAAAATCATACAAGCGGTCAGAAAAGCGGGAACGAAAAATCCCGTAATACTGCTTGACGAAATAGACAAAATGTCCTCCGACTTCAGGGGAGACCCTACCGCAGCACTTTTGGAAGTCCTTGACCCGGAACAAAACAGAGAGTTCGTTGACAACTACATTAACCACCCCTTTGACCTCTCGGAAGTTCTGTTCATAGCCACTGCCAACACTCCCAGCATGATACCGGAACCTCTCCTTGACAGGCTTGAGATACTGACGATTCCCGGATACACCGAATACGAGAAAATCCAAATAGCCCAGAAATACATAATTCCGAAGCAGTTAAAGAACCACGCTTTAACGCCAAATGACATTGAGTTTACAAAGCCCGCAATCGTTCACATCTTAAGGCACTACACCAAAGAAGCGGGAGTAAGAGACCTTGACAGGAAAATCTCCGCAATCTGCAGAAAGGTTGCTCTTTGGATAAGTCAGGGCAAGGAGAAGAAATACAGGATAACCAAAAAACTCGTTGAAAGGGTTCTCGGAGTTCCGAAGTTCATACCGGAACTTGAACTCGGAGAAGACGAAGTGGGAGTAGCAACGGGGCTTGCTTGGACTCCGGTGGGAGGAGACGTTCTCTTCGTTGAGGTCGTGATAATGAAAGGTTCCGGAAAGTTGAACCTTACGGGAAGGTTGGGAGAGGTAATGAAAGAATCAGCCCAAGCAGCCCTCGGTTTTATAAGGGCAAACGCAGAAAAATACAAGATAGACAAAGACTTTTCAAAAATAGACATTCACGTCCACGTGCCGGCAGGAGCAATTCCGAAGGATGGCCCTTCTGCGGGCATTACGATAGCAACCGCAATGCTTTCCGCTCTGACCGGCAGAAAGGTCCGCAAAGAAGTGGCAATGACCGGAGAAATTACCCTCGGGGGAAAGGTTCTGCCCGTCGGAGGATTAAAAGAAAAAATCCTTGCGGGTCTCAGGTATGGAGTTAAAAAAGTCATTCTGCCGGAGAAGAACAAGGCAGAAGTTATGGAAGAACTGCCGAATGAAGTAAAAGGCAGTATTGAACTCGTATTCGTTAACAGAGTTGAACCCGTTTTTGAACTTGCCCTTTATCCGGATGGAAATTCTTAAAAACTTGAAGTTGTTTATTTCCGGTTCGCTTGAAGAGGAACGGACAAAAGCGAGGGCAAAGGAGTTGGAATTTTGCTTTTTAACCCTTATTTTTTCGGACATGCTCGGCATTCCCAACCCTTACCTGCCTTTCATCGTTGACCTCATTCCCCGCACTGGGGAAAAGTTTAGGTGGTGGACTCAAAAACTTGCGGAACACAAAAGCGTCATCTTTCACAAGTCGGGAGAAATCGGAGAAGTTTTATGAACTTTGAAGACAAGCGATACTTCTTTTTCTCCGGAAAGGGAGGAGTGGGGAAAACAACGATAGCATCCGCATTTTCTTTGAAAATTTCGGAAAAAAGGAAAACACTGCTTGTTTCTCTTGACCCTTCTCACAGTTTGTCTTTGGTGTTTGAGAAAGAAATAGGAGGAAAAATAAAAAACATTAAGGAAAACCTTTTCGCAGTTGAAATTGACATAGAAAAAGAAAGCGAAAATTACGTAGAAAACCTAAAGAAACAAGGTAAAAAAATGTTAAGTTCTGCCGTGTTTGAGGAAATTGAAATTTTCTTTGACCTTGCAAAGAGTTCTCCGCTCAACCTGGACTTTGCCCTTTTACGGTTCGTTTATGAAATAACAAAAGAAGAAAATTTTTCCGCGATAGTTTTTGACACTGCACCTTCCGGCTACGCTTTAAAACTGATTGCCCTTCCGTCGCTGACAAAAGCGTGGCTTGAAAAGTTAAAAAACTTGCGAAAAGAAATACTCTTTCTTGAAAGAGAAAATCCCGAAGAAGACGAAGTTTTAAAAGCAATTGAAGAAAAAATTCACCAAACGAACCACTTAATTCAATTATTCCGCTCCGAAAAAACCTTTTTCGGAATTATCGTTAATCCAGAACCCCTTTCCGTTGAAATCGGAAGGAAAACTCTGGAAGAGTTAAAGTCCGCAGGAATTAAGACCGATGCGATAATAGTCAACAAGTGGAACGGAGAAGAACTTCCCTTTTCGGGAAAAAATGTTCTGGTCGTAAAGAAAACGGAAAATCCGAGGGGTATTAAAAACCTCAAAAAACTTTTTGAAAATGAAAAAAGTTGCTTTTAAGAGTTTCGGTTGCAAGGTAAACTTTTGCGAAACTTCTACACTGGCCGAAACCTTTGCAGAAAAAAACTGGCAAGTAGTTCCTTTTGAAGAAAAAGCGGACGTTTACATTATTGATTCTTGTGCAGTAACCGCAACAGCGGAACAAAAATGTAAAAAAGCGGTAAAACAAGCAAGGAAGAAAAATCCTAACGCGATGATAATAATGACCGGTTGTTTCCCCGAAGTTTATCCTGAAAAAGTGGGAAAGATAAAAGAACTTGACCTGGCAGTAGGAGTTTCAACGAAACTTTGCGGAAAAATTTATGCGGATTCTTCCTTTTCCGGCAGGGCGAGGGTTTTCGTTAAAGTCCAGCAAGGATGCGAAGTCTTTTGTTCTTACTGCATCGTTCCCCTTGCAAGGGGAAGGGAAAAAAGCGTTCCCGCAAGGGAAGTTGTGGAGAAAATCAAAAAACTCGTTGAGGAAAAAGGTTTCAAAGAAGTAGTTTTAACCGGCACGAATCTTTCAAGATACAAAGACCCGGAAACCGAGAAAGGACTTTCCTACCTGATTGAACAGATACTCTCAAACGTTGAAAACCTTTACATTCTCAGGTTGAGTTCCCTTGAACCGATAGGTTTTACCGAAGACCTTTTTGACGTTTTGTCCGAAGAAAAAATTGCTTCCCACTTTCACATACCACTGCAAAGCGCAAGTGATAAGATTTTGAAACTGATGAACAGAAAGTATTCCTCCGAAGATTTTTCAAAAATCGTTGAAAAACTAACCGAAGTAAAGAAAGACCCTTGTATCGGAACGGACATCATAGCGGGCTTTCCGGGAGAGGAAGAAAAAGACTTTGAAAAAACGCTAAACTTTTTGAAGGAACTTCCCTTTTCTTACTTTCACGTGTTTCCGTTTTCTCCCCGGGAAAAGACAAAAGCCTTTCACTTTGACAACAAAGTCCCGGAGAAGGTAATAAAAAAAAGAACCGACATTTTAAGAAAACTCTCCGAAGAAAAGTTCTACGAATACAGGAAAAGACAAATCAACAGGGTTTTAAAAGGCATTTGTCTCGGAAACTTGGTTCTGACCGAAAACTACATATTCGTAAAAACAGAAAAACCTTATGAGAAAGGAACCGCTTTAAAAGTAAAAATAAAAAAAGTCGGGAAGGGGAAGAAAGACAACGAAGGAGAAGTTATTTCAGTTGAGTAATCTTCCCCTATCCCTCCAAATGATTTCAAAAGCCTTCGTAGGACACGTTTCGTAGCACTCAAAACAGTTCCAACAGTAAACCGTTTGACACTCCCCTTTGCTCGGACTGATTCCCATCGGACACTTCTTATCACAAAGGCCACAGTTGACACACTTTTCTTCATGAAATCTCAAAACCAACTGTCTCTTTTTACCTATGAGTGCAAGTAATGCTCCCAGCGGACACAAATACCTGCAAAAGAATCTTCTCGTCGGAAGGTTCAAAAGTAGCACGAAAATTACTATGAACACTTCAACCGTGATTATTTTGTAAAACGCATAAAACATTATTTCTCTACCGACAAGGCCCGGTGGGGACCACCAAACAAACAAAGGATATCCTAACACCATTGTTAATAAAAGTTCCGCAACGAGCGCAAACCACAAGGTTCTTTTCGGAAGTCTTATAAGGTCAGGACGATACTTCAACTTGTCTCCGACCTTTGGCAGTAATCCGAGAAGTTTATCAGTGAGCAAAGACAGAAACTCTATCGGACACATCCAACTGCAGAAAACCCTTCCCATAAGGAGGGCAGTAACGACCGGCACGACCATTCCGACAAGAGAAGGCATGTAGAAAAACTTTGCGGTTAAAATTGATTCAAGACCCTCAAGGGGAGAAACCACCCAGAGGTTTCCGACACCTATGGACTGAAACCATCCTTGAACGAAGTTAATGTCCCAGTGATAGTTCAAAAACGGGTTTCCTGCAACTATTACAAAGCATACCGTAAGAAATCCGTATCTCCACCAAGTTAACTTTTTGAACCACTTTTTCTTCTCCCTCACCGCCATACCCCTTATGCTTTCTTGATTTCTTCAAGTTTAACTTTGCGAATCTTCTTCCATCTGATAGGTTCTATCCTTATGGCTTTCTTGCCTTTGTTTTCCGGATACTGGTCCGCTATGCAAGAGTAAGCGCAAATACCGCAACCGGTGCAGTATTCTTCAACAATGTAAGGTCTAAAGTCGTGGTCAATCTTTATTGCAACTCCGGCAAAAGGACACACGTTAAAGCAAGTTTTACATATCAAACCCGTTTTTTGCTGTTGCCAAGTAACACAAATCTGTCTGTTTATAACCGCAACTCCCATTCTGACTTCTTCTTTGGCACACGGAACCAAAGAACCCGTCGGACACACATAAACGCACTTCATACAAAGATAACATGGGGTGTCAAGAACGTTAATGTAAGGTGTTCCGGAAAAGACTCCCCCGTTGAGAACGTCAAAGTAGTGAATGCAATGGTAAGGGCAAACCTCTCCGCACCTTCCGCACCTTATGCACTTTTGGGCAAAGATTTCTTCGGGAACCGCTCCGGGAGGTCTCAAAATGTTGGTTCTAATCGGAGATTTTATCATGGTTTTCGGGTTTTTGAGGTCTTCTAACTTGCAGGATGAAAAGAGAGAACCTGAGACAAAAGCCCCGAGTGTTACGAGAAACTCCCGCCTTTTAATTTTCTCTTCCTTCTTCTCCATCTTTTGCCTCACCAAACCATGCTTCTTCTGCAAGTTTTTCGTGCCTTCTCAAACCGTGGAAGGGATTGGGAGGAACGACTTCACCCCTTTCAATCTTTTCAAAGTCCTCAAGGAAGTAAGCCTCTGCTACTGAAACGTTCAAAACCCCGTCTATTGATTTTATTTGACTTTCAAGTTCCTCAAGTTCTTCATAACTTTCCTTGTCAAGGACGACTATTACGTAGTAAATGTTGTCTTTTTCTTTAAGTTCTCCGCCGTAGACCTCTACCCCGGGAATTTCCATTAATTTTCTTTCTACTTCCTTACCCTTCTCGGGAACTGCAGAAACCACACAACCGACTATTGGCATTTTTAACTCCTTTTAAGACAAAAAAAATTAAGTAAAAACCGGGGGCTTTGAGGCCCCCGGCATTGTGGGCTGAATTATACTGGATGCTTCTGGGACTTGTCAAGTTCGGAGTTGTGGAGATAACCTCCGGGAACTCTTTCAAGTTTAACGAGGAAGGACTTGAGAGGTCTTGCGGAAGCGTATTTCTTAATTCTGCAAGCGCAAATCTTGAACTCGGGCTGTTTGGAACCTGGGTCAAATGCGTCAATGGTGCAGAAGTTAATCATCCTGTCCTTGGACTGGTCATACCAGTAAACGAATACCATTCCTTCCATCGGACCTTGGTCTGGAGAAATCCTTGCAGGTATGATGACCTTTCCACGGCGCGTTTCAATGAGAACGAGGTCTCCGGGTTGGATTCCAAGTCTTTGAGCGTCTTTCGGGTTAACTTCAACCCAAGCGTGTGGATAGTCTCCGGCAAGTTCTGGGATACGTCCTGTCATGGATGCAGTGTGCCAGTGGTCAATAACCCTACCCGTGGAGAGGTAGAACGGATACTCTGCGTCTGGTGGCTCAGCAGGTCCTTTGTATGGTCTGAGCCAAATCCAGAACTTGCAGTCTTTGTGAAGCGGACCGTAGTCAATAACCTTCCAGTCTTTGAGACCTCTCTTCTTGACTTCTTCGGTTGCAATTGGGTCTTTTCCGACGACGAACCTTCTTCTCGTTCCGCCTTTTCTTGCAATTTCAACGGTCGGTGCGGGCCACTGAACACCGTCCGGTCTTTCAAGGAGAACTTCGTAGGTTGCTCCGGAAAGGTCGTTGTCACGTCCTTTAGTTACTTTACCGGCATACTCTTCCCAGACCTTCTTGGCAAGGAGATACCACGGGTCTTTCTTGGCTGCTTCAATAAACGGAGCAACACACTGGTAAACCGTCTTGGCTCTTGCACGGAGTCTCGGGTCGCTTTCTTTCTCAAGTTTCTTAGCAAGAACCTGAGCTACGTTAACTATTTGCCAGAGTTCGGGCATTGCTTGTCCCGGAGCCTTAACTGCTTTCGGGGTAAGCTGTGAACGACGTTCGGAACATCCGTAAACTCCAGTCTTTTCAAAGTGGAATGCACACGGAAGGATAAGGTTTGCAAGTTCTGTGGTTCTTGTTGGGAAGATATCCGAAACGACTACGAATACATCGTCCCTTGCAAATCCTTCACGGAATCTTCTCATGTTCGGCAAGGAGTGAAGCGGTGAGGTTTCCTCAATCCAGATGAAGTGAATGGGTTTAAGTCCTGGGAATCTCTTCCTGTCTTCTTCCGTATAAGAAATTGCGGAGAACATCTTAACGGTGTGGTATCCAGGCTTCGGAGGTATTGTTCCTTTTGGAACACCCCAGATTTTCTCAAGTTGATGCCTGAGTTTTGCATTCTTAACAACCCTGTGTCCTGGCAAGATATGACAGAGACCTCCACCTTCACGAACTCCACCGCAAGCGTTTGGCTGTCCAGTCAAGGAGAATGGGTCCGCACCGTTTTTACAAATGTTTCCGGTAAGGAGGTGCATGTTGGTTACGAGGTTGTTAATCCACACTCCTCTTGTCCTCTGGTTGAGACCCATCGTCCAGAGAGAAAGGGTCTTGGTAGTAGCAACCCTTCTTGCAACCTTTCTAATCAGTTCTGGAGTGATGTTTCCTCCGCACACTTCTGCAGCGTATTCCGGTGTGTATTTTGCAAGGAACTTCTTGTATTCTTCAAAGGAAACTTGGTGTCCGAGAAGAGGCACTTTGTCCTTACCCTTGGTAAACTTGTGAAATGCACAGTATTTTTCTACAAACTCTTTGTCATAAAGACCTTCGTAAACAATTACGTGGGCGATTGCGTTCATAAGTGCAAGGTCCGTTCCTGGTTTGAACTGCAGGTGGATGTCCGCAATCTTGGATGTTGGAGAAACCCTCGGGTCAACGTTGATTACCATTACTTCTTTGGGGTTGGAAAGTTTACGTCTCATAACACGTCTATAGATAATCGGGTGGCATTCTGCGGTGTTTGAACCGATGATGAAAATCGTGTCCGCTTCGTCAATGTCCGCATAAGAACCTGCAGGTTCGTCCGCTCCGAAAGATGTCAAGTATCCACCAACTGCTGATGCCATGCAAAGCCTTGGGTTTCCTTCAACGTGGTTTGTTCCGATGCACCTAAAGAACTTCTGGAAGAGGTATGTTTCTTCTGTCAAAGCCTGACCAGAACCGTAGTATGCGATTCCGGTCCATCCCATTGGACCCCATTCGCCTTTCTTGATAGCCTTAATGATTTCGTCCGCAATGATTTCAAACGCCTTTTCCCAAGAAATTGGCTTGAAGGGTTCCTTCTTGCTCTTTCTGTAAAGGGGCTGAGTCAGTCTGTCAGGATGCCTGAAGATTTTGTAAAAGAGCATTCCTTTCATGCAGAGGAATCCTTCGTTAATACCGGACTCCCTAACTCCGCGGATGATTGCAGGTTTTCCGTTCTTGAGACCGAGCCATACCTTACATCCCGTTCCACAGAAACGGCAAACTCCCCTTATCCACTCGTATCCGCCTTCTTTCTTGTAAGCGGGAGACCTTTTTACTTCGTCCGGAATCTGGGCAAGGTTTTCGGCGCTTGCGGTTTCAACATCAACGCCATCCGCTTTTATCTTGAGGTTAACTCCCACAAGGGAGGCTGCTGTTAGTGCTGCGCTTTTCTTTAAGAATTCTCTTCTTCCAATACCCATCTCACCCTCCATTTAGTTGTTATTTTTTTAATATCCTGGTGCCTTAAAGTCTCTTGCAGTTTTGATTTTCTTGATACCTTTTCCGTGGAACTGGAAGATGTGCTCTTGATGACAATCCCAGCACTTCATACCGGGCTTTTTCTTTTGCATCGTTACAACTTCGTTGTAGTGGCAAGCCATACACTTCTCAATCGGTGGTGTCTTGTGGAAATCTTCAAAGGTTCCGTGACACTGGAAGCACCTTACGTTGGCAACGAAGTGCTTTGACTTGGCCCACTGCTTGTAAACCTTTGGTGTTGTTTGTTGATGGCATGTTCTACACTGCTGTTGCTTCAACGGAAAGTTTTTAATAGCACTTGGCGGTAAGGGGTGTTGGTCTGCGTAAGCTAACCCCCCTACCAGTAAAACCCCTGCGCTCAGTATCAGTGCTCTGACTTTCACCTTACACCTCCCCGTATATTTGGTTATTTCTCCTCGGATTCTATTTTATCATTTTTTTCGCCAGCAAAAAAGGCCTTGATGTCATTTTCAAGATTGTTGCCGTGTCCAACGTAGAAATGACAAGTCAGGCAATTTCCTTTGATTTTACCTTCCTTAAACATCTTGTGAACAGGATTGTCTGGAAAGTTTTCGTGGCAATGCTTGCAGTTTTCAACATAAACATATTTGTTTCTTTCGTTTCTCTTTTCCAACCAGTATTCTGCCTTGTCAATATTACCGGAAAAAAGATGTGCTATAAAGTCTCTCGTTCCGGAAATGCCCTTGGTTACCAAATACCCGACAACGTTTCCGTGGGGCAAATGACAATCCGTGCAACCGGCCCTTACCGCTCCTCCCGTGTTCTTAGACCACTCCGGACCGTGGGGTCCTTTCTTCCACGCTTCAACCATCACTTTCATTTCATGACAGGATGCGCAGAAGTTCGGCTTGGCGGTTGACTCTACAATTTGTGCAGAAATCAAAGCAACGACGCCTCCAATAACAAGTCCTGCAACACATCCCACTGCAAGGCTCTTCCTTTCCATTCTTACCCTCCAATCAAAATGATTCCGAATCTATTAAATCTTCCTTATCGTGCTGTGCAATTATAACATAGTTTTATACAGACAGCAACTTCTTGAATAAGACCTCGTCCGTAATCACAACCCCTTCCCCTTACTCATTGGAAACATTCTTATGTAATAATA
>CAZZKT010000019.1:0-18422 GCA_964654625.1 uncultured bacterium | reverse complement strand
TTATACCGTCATTTGCTTGCAATTGCAAGAAAGTAAATTATCAGTGCGATGAGTATCAAAAAGCCCACAAGGTAATAACTGTTTTTGAGTATTTTCTCAGAAGTTTTTTCCTCCTTTTTCTCTTCCCTGTAATAGTCCCTGTCGTAAATACCCATTACTTCCTCCTGAAAACGGTTCCCGTCGGTGTGTCTTCAAGAATGATTCCCAATTCAGACAGTTCCGTTCGTATGGCATCAGCAAGGTCGTAAATTTTTCTTCTTCTCAACTCGCTCCTTACTTTTACGAGGAGTTCTATTAACTTGTCCTCTTTGGATTCTTTTTTCTCTTCTTCAAGTTTAAATCCGAGGATTTTTAAGAATTTTTCAACGAGTTTTACCGCTTTTTTGTATGCATCTTTTTCGCTTTTGGAAACCTTACCGGTTTTGTAAGCCTTTGTTTTAATCGGATTTACCGCATTTATTACTTCAAACACAACCGCTATTGCTTTTGCGGTGTTAAAATCGTCGTCCATTGCTGATTCAAATTCTTTTAGGAAATTCTCCTCGTTGAAGGTAAACTCGGACAAATCTTCCTCAAACTTGTCTATTTCCTCTTTGAATGCGAGAAAACCTTTAATCTTTTCAAAAGCACTTTCAAAAGACTTTAAGGATTCAAGAGAAAAGTTAATGGGGCTTCTGTAGTGGGTTGAAAGAATAAAGAGTCTTATTGCGTTCGGAGAAAAATTTTTAAGCAGTTCTTTCACGGTGAAAAAGTTTCCGAGAGACTTGCTCATTTTCTCGTTGTTGACCATTACAAAGCCGTTGTGAATCCAGTATCTTGAAAACTCCTTTCCCGTTAAACTCTCCGACTGGGCAATTTCGTTTTCGTGATGGGGAAAGATTAAATCCATTCCTCCGCCGTGAATGTCAATGGTTTCGCCAAGATACTTCATTGCCATAACAGAACATTCTATATGCCAGCCCGGTCTTCCCTTACCCCACGGTGATTCCCATCCGGGTTCACCTTCTTTGCTCTTTTTCCACAAAGCAAAGTCAAGAGGGTCTTCCTTTCCTTCACCGGGTTCAACTCTTGCTCCCGCAAGGAGTTGCTCCGTAGTCTTCTTTGACAGTTTTCCGTAGTCTTTGAACTTCTTGACTCTGAAATAAACGTTTCCTTCCGCTTCGTAAGCAAATCCCTTTTCAATGAGTTTTCTTACCGCTTGAATTATGTCTTCAATGTGTTCGCTCACCTTTGGCTTGAAGGTCGGTTCTTTTACGTTTAGCGCTTTCATGTCTTCTTCGTAAGATTTTATGAACCTTTCCGAAATGTCCTTCCAAGAAGTTTTTTCTTCGTTTGCCCGGTTTATGATTTTGTCGTCAATGTCGGTGTAATTCCTGACGAAAATTACGTTGAATCCCCTGTATTCAAACCACCTTCTTATCACGTCAAAAACGATTGCACTCCTTGCATGACCAAGATGAGCGTGGTCGTAAACGGTCGGCCCGCACAGGTAAATCTTTACTTCGTTTCCTCTTGCTTTGAACTCAACCTTTTTGTCCCTCAAGGTGTCGTAAAATTTAATCATTCTTACCTCTCGTTCTTGCGGGAATGTATCTGCAAATAGGGTCTTCCTGCATGTAATCTCCGAACTCCCAGTATGCCCTGACCCTGCATCCCCCGCAGACCTTCAAGTATTCGCACTGACCGCACCTGCCTTTTATTCTCTCCGGGTGTCTTAAGTCTTCCAGGATTTTTGACTCAAACCAAGCCTTGTGGAAGGGAACTTCAAAAACGTTTATGTCGGAAATCGGAAAATAACTGCAAGGTCTTAACCACCCGTGGCAATCAACGTAAGCAATGTATTGTCCCGCAACGCATCCCTTACTACCGCCCGTTCCGAGTTTGAGGTTCCTGCGTTTTATGTTTAACTTCTCTTTCTTTGCGTTCTGTATGAAAATCCGATAGTAGTGGGGAGCACAGGTCGGTCTTACAAGAATACTGTCATCTCCTTTCAAAATGAGTTCTTTTTCAAGTTCGTAGTGCCAGTTCAACCAGTATTCGCTTTCTTCTGCGTTAAGCAGTTCAGCGTTTGCCTCCTCACCTCTTCCCACTGGCAAAACCAAAAACATATACCACGCTTTTGCTCCGAGTTCTTTTGCCTTTTTGAAGACGTTGGGTATATCATGGGCGTTTCTCTTCGTAAAAGAAGAATTTATGAGAAAGGGAATGTCGTGTTCTTTCAAAAGTTTTATCGCATTCATCACTGCTTCGTATGCGCCCGGTTGTTTTCTAAAGTCGTTGTGGATTTCCGGAGTAGAACCGTCAAGGGAAAGTGAAACCATTTTTATGTTCACTTCCTTCATCTTTTTGCAAACTTCTTCATCAATGAGAGTTCCGTTCGTGGCAATGCACACTCTAAATCCCTTTTTGTCAGCATACTTTGCTATTTCCCATATGTCATCCCTCAAAAGGGGTTCGCCTCCCGTAAGAACGAGCGTCGGAGTTGAAATTTCTGCAATTTCGTCAATGAGTTTTAACGCTCTTTCAAAGGTGAAGTCTCCTTCTTCGGAATTAATGGTTGATGCTGACCTACAATGAATGCAGTTCAGGTTGCACTTTCTCGTTATCTCCCACGCAACCCACTTCGGAAGAAACTTTTCCATACTCTACCCCGCAAAGAACATTATTCTGCACGAGTTTTCAAGGCACGAAGCATACTTAAAACTTTCTTCTACGGTTTCTCCAACCGCAAACAGTCCGTGATTTTTCACCACGCAAACCTTTACACCTTTTGAAAAGTATTCCGGCAACGTTTTTGCAACTTCATCGGAAGAAATCGTTTGAGAGAACGATAAAACCGGAACTTCCCCGAGCAAAAACTTTCCTTCGGAATCTTCGGGAACGATTACTTCTTTTTTCAAAGACATTGCCACGGTAAAAGGTGAGTGAAGATGAATAACCGCGTTTGCGTGCTTTACTTTTTGATAGATGCTCCTGTGAACCTTCAATTCCACGGAAGCGTGCCTGTCTAAAAATTCGTTCGGTTCAATTGTTGTTAAAACGAAGTCCGACTTTTTGAGGTTTCCGAGCATGCATCCACGCTTTTTTATCAAAATCCAGTTTCCTTTTCTTGCGCTTATGTTTCCTCCGTGGCTGTCCGTCAGGTTGAGAGAAAAAGCCAACCTTCCGACTCTTATGAGTTCCTCTCTCGTTTTTTCAAAGGGCAGTTTCATCCAAGGTCTCCCCAGATGAACTGAACGAGAGCCATTCCCGCTATTGCTGCCGTTTCCGTTCTCAGAATTCTCTTTCCGAGATAAACGGTCTTGAATCCTTTTTCTTCAAGCAGTTTGATTTCCTCGTTGTCAAGCCCTCCCTCCGGACCCACCAAAAAAGACACCGAGGATGCACTGTAGCCCGAAAAGTCCTTTATGGACTTTCCTCCCTTTTCCCAAAGAACGAAGGAAATATCCGCATCCGGGTTGATTTCAGGAAGTCTGACCGGTTCTTTCACGACCGGAAGTTTGTTTCTTCCGCATTGCTTTGCAGAATTGACAACTATTTCGTTCCACCTTCTCAATTTGCCTTCCCAGTTTTTGATTAACTGGGCAACCGAAGAACGCTTGCAAACTACGGGAACGATTTCCGTAACTCCCAGTTCCGTTGACTTTTGAAGCGCTATTTCAAAACTTTGGAGTTTGTTGGTTATTCCCATGTAAAGGACGGAGCGGAGAGAACTGTCCCTGTTTATCTTTATTTCCTCAAGGACCTTTAACTTTACGGAAGTCGGAGATGCTGCTGTTATTACCGCAAGGTATTCTCTGCCTTCTCCGTCAAAGATTATCAGTTCGTCTCCCTTTCTTAACTTGAGAACTTTGAGAGCGTGTCTTGCTTCCTTTCCTCTGAGGTATGCTTCATCTCCCTTGATTCTGTCCGCCTTAAATCTTCGCATTACACACCTGTAGGTTCTTTTTTCCTCTTTCTTTTCGTCCTCAATGATATCTTACCTTTTGGAGTTATGTCAAAGACTACCTCCCCGCCGTCTTTGAGTTTACCTTTAAGCAGTTCGTCGGTCAACCTGTCTTCTACGAGGTTTTGAATGGCTCTTCTTATCGTTCTTGCCCCGTATTCCGGTTTGAATTCCCTGTCCACAACGAACTCAACGAACCTTTCGGTAACGGAAACTTTAAGGTTTTTGTCCTTGAGTTCTTCGTTGAGTTTGTCTATGTGTCTTCTTACGATTTCCTTAACCTCTTCCCTGCTCAAGGGATGGAAGACTATTATGGCATCCAGCCTGTTGATAAACTCCGGCCTGAAGTATCTTTTAACTTCTTCAAGGACAAAACTTTTCATTCTTTCAAAAGACCTTTCTTCCTCTTTGCCGTCTTCAATTTCAAATCCGAGTCCTTTTTGGGATGAAACGAGGTATTTCGCTCCGAGGTTTGAAGTCATTATAAGAATCGTGTTGTTGAAAGAGACCGTCCTTCCGAGACCGTCCGTGAGTCTTCCGTCTTCCATTATTTGAAGGAGAACGTTTAAAACGTCCGGATGGGCTTTTTCAATTTCGTCAAGGAGAACCACCGTGTAAGGTTTCCTTCTGACCGCTTCAGTTAATTGTCCTCCTTCCTCGTATCCCACGTAGCCCGGGGGAGCGCCGATAAGCCTTGAAACGGTGTGCTTTTCCATGTATTCTGACATGTCAAGTCTGACCATTGCCTTTTCATCGCCAAACAAAACTTCCGCAATTGCCTTTGCGAGTTCGGTCTTACCGACTCCGGTCGGTCCAAGGAACAGGAAAGCCCCTATCGGCCTTGCGGTGTTGCTTCTTATTCCGAGTCTGGAACGCTTTATTGCCCTTGCAACCGTTTTTACCGCTTCTTCTTGTCCTACAATCCTTCTGTGGAGTTCGGATTCAAGTTTCATCAGTCTTTCCGCTTCCTCTTCTTTCAACTGCTGAAGGGGAATGCCCGTCCACAAGGAAACAACTTCTGCAACCTTTTCTTCGTCTATTACGACCTTTTCTTCCTTTCTTTCCTTTTCCGCTTGTGCTTTCAACGATTCAAGTTCTGCAAGGAGAGAAACTTCCTGCTGTTTGTAGTAGTGGGCTCTTTCGTATTCAGCCATGGCAAGCGCTTCTTCTTTCAGAGAGCGAATTTTTTCAATTTCTCTTTCAAGGAAGGCAATTCTGTCGTCCTTTTTGGTGATTTGAAGTTGAGCCTTTGCTCCCGCTTCGTCAATAATGTCAATTGCTTTGTCCGGAAGTTTTCTGTCGGTTATGTATCTTACCGCAAGTTTTACCGCCCTTTCTATTGCCTTGTCGGTAATTATGACGTTGTGGAATTCTTCAAACTTCGGTCTCAAACCTTTCAGTATTTCAATTGTGTCTTCAACGGAAGGTTCGTCCACGTAAATCGGCTGAAACCTTCTTTCAAGCGCTCCGTCCTTTTCAATGTATTTTCTGTATTCATCAACGGTCGTTGCACCTATGACCTGAATATCTCCCCTTGCGAGGGACGGTTTCAGTATGTTTGAAGCATCCATTGAACCTTCCGCAGAGCCAGCACCTATGAGGGTGTGAATTTCGTCAATGAAGAGAATGACATCTTTGTTGCTTTCAAGTTCCTTAATTATTGACTTCATCCTCTCTTCAAATTGACCCCTGTATTTCGTTCCCGCAATGATTGAAGCAAGGTCAAGGGCAACAATCCTTTTGTCCCTTAACTTTTCGGGAACTTCTCCTTTTGCTATTTTTATCGCAAGACCTTCAACGATGGCAGTCTTACCGACTCCCGGTTCTCCAATCAGCACGGGATTGTTCTTTCTCCTTCTGGCAAGAATGTGAATGACCCTTTCAATTTCCCTTTCCCTGCCTATGACGGGGTCAAGTTTTCCTTCCTCTGCAAGTTTTGTGAGGTCTCTGCCGAACTTGTCAAGGTTCGGAGTTGAAGAGCGCCTTTGAGTTCTTCTTTCCCTTGCAATACCCCTCAAAAGGTTGGTTATTTCCCTTCTTAACGTGTAATGGTCAAGTCCGTAACTTCTGAGAATTCTTCCCGCAAGACCGAGCCTTTCTTTGGCAAGGGCTATTAGCAAGTGCTCGGGACCCACATAAGCGTGGCCGAGGATTTTGGATTCCTCAACCGCATGTTCAAGGACTCTTCTTGCCTCCGTTGAAAAGGTTATCGTGTTAACGTCAACTTCAAATGCGGACGGTTGGATGTTGGTGATGATAATTTCTTGAATCCTTGCCTTTGAAATGTTGTATCTTGCAAGGATTTGATTGGTAATTTCGTCTTCCTTTAACAAGGTGAGCAAAATGTGTTCCGTTCCGAGTTTTTCACACCTCAGCGCTACCGCTTGTTCTTTTGCCTTTATTATTATCTGCCTTGCCTTGGCAGTAAATCTTTCAAACATCATCCCTCCTTCTTACTCAACCAGCGTTCCGTCTCTTAAACGATAAACCCTGTCCGCGTATTTTTCAAACTCCCTGTTGTGCGTTGCCACAAAGAAGGAAACCCTCAAAGCCTCGTTCATTTCCTTCATTAAAGAAATTACCGAATGAGCGGACTGTGCGTCAAGACTGCCAGTAGGTTCGTCCGCAAGGACAATAGAGGGCTTGTTTATTAAAGCCCTCACAACCGCTACTCTCTGTTTTTCTCCGCCGGAAATCTCAAACGGTCTGTGAGATAATCTATGTCCGAGTCCTACAGATTTCAACAAATCAATTGCCCTTTCTCTCGCAATGTCAACCTCTTCACCGCGAATGAGAGCGGGAAGCATCGTGTTTTCAAGAACCGTAAGTTCGTTTATGAGGTAGTGGAACTGAAAGACAAATCCGATGTGCCTGTTTCTGAACTTTGAAAGTTCCTCATCGTCAAGTTCAAAAGGATTGAGGTCGTTGTATAAAACCTTGCCTTTTGTGGGTCTTTCAAGGGTTCCGAGAATGTGAAGAAGGGTGGACTTTCCGGAGCCTGACGGCCCTTCAAGGAGAACGAACTCTCCGGGATTTATTTTCAAACACACGCCTTTAAGTGCATTAACTTCTTCTGCGCTCGTTTTGTAAGTCTTCCACAAATTTTCCACACGAACCGCAAAACCGAACATCTCTTAACTCTTGTTCTTTGAAAGGTAAACAAACCTTCCGCAGTAAGGACACTTCGTTCTTCCCGGAACCATGTTTTTAACGAGTTCTTTGAACTCAACGTTTGAAAACTTTATTCCGCAACCCTCGCAAGAACCGGAAGAAACGTCCGCAAAGACTAAACCGTTAAACTTCTTCTTGTATTCTTCAAACCTTTGAATCTCATCACTTCCGACGAGTTCTTTGAGTTCCGCTATTTTTTCTTCCACTTTTAACTTTTTCTTTTCAAGAAGTTGAATCTCCTTTTCAATTTCCTCAATGTTTTCGTTGATTTCCTTCTTTCTGGGAGAACTTAACTCTAAAACCCTTTTGTATCCTTCTTTCAAAACCTCAACTTCCGCTTCAAGATTGGCAAGTTCCTGAGATGCTTTTATGATTTCATCTTCGCATTTTGCTATTTCTCTTAACAATTTTTTAAATTCCGCTCTGCTTTCTGCCTTTTCCTTGAGTTTTTTGAGTTCTTCAAGTTCTTTTTCTTTCTTGCTTATGAACTTCTTAACGCTGTCAAGTTGGGTCTTTTTGGAATTTAACTTTTCTTCCGTGTCTTTTATTCCCCTTTCTATTTTGGAAAGTTCCTTTTTCAACTCCTTGATTGTTTTCTTTCTCTCTTCAATTTTGGCACAGATTCTCAAAAGTTCAATTTCGTGGTTTTGGAGTTCAAGAATTTCTTTTTTCAACATCTTCTTGCACCTCAAAGGGAGAAGTTTCTTCAAGAATGAGGAATTCAACTTCCGGAAACTTTACCTCAAGAAGGGACTTTATTTTGCGGAAAAACAAGCGCTCGGTTCCGAAGTGTCCAAGGTCAAACACCGTAAGGGACAGGTCTTTTGCCTTCAAAGCGTCGTGATATTTTACATCTCCGGTAACAAACAAGTCACAATCCAAAACCTTGTCAAGCAAGGACATTCCGCTTCCGGAACATATTGCAACCGACTTTACCCTTTTTTCCGGGTGATAGTTGACGAACTTTACCGCATCTTTTGAAAGAACGCTCAAAAGTTTTTCAAGAATTTCTTTTTGCGTTTTCGGCTTTTCAAGAATTCCCTTTACTGCAAATTGTTCAACCCTTACCCGTTCCTTTAGTTCCAAAATTTCCGAAATGATTTCCGTCGGTCCCAAAGGAGAAGCGTCAAGGTTTGTGTGGATGGAATAAACCGAAAGGTCGTGCTTTATGCAGTGAAAAATTGCCTTTGAAGGATACCTTTCGTAAACCAGTTTTTTTATCGGTTCAAAAATGAGGGGATGGTGGGTTATCAAAAGGTCAATGCCCTGCTTTACGGAATTCATAATCACGTCAAGGGAAGGAGAAAGGGCAAATCCCACTTTTTCCACCTTGCTTTCAAGACTTCCGACCTGAATGCCTGAATTGTCCCACGAACTTGCAAATTCAAGGGGAATCAAGGATTCAATGAAGTTCACGATGTCTTTGACCTTTATCATTTGAGAACCTCAAGGGGATTAATCGGATAAATTTTACCCTTGTAAACCTTGCTTATCTCAAAGTAAATTCCGCTCTTTCCCCACTCTCCGGAACTTCCCACGGTTCCGATTATCTGTCCCCTTTTGACTATCTGCTTGGGTTTTACAAAGATTTCTCCGAGGTTGCTGTAAACGGTCTGATAGCCTTTGGGATGCTCTATGACAACCATGTTTCCGTAAAGTTTCAAAAGGTGATTCTCCTTTCTTGCGAACTTCACGATGCCCGTTTCGGAAGCCCTTACCTTTTGTCCGGGTTCTCCGATTATGAATACTCCCGGATAACCCTTTTCCCTCACCGTTGGGTCAACCCTGCCGTCAATGGGAAAGATAAATTCAAGCGGTCTTCCGACATCAAGGACCTTTTTGTATCCGACGATGATTTTTAACTTTTGCCCAGGACGAATTATGTATGGTTTTTTGAGTCCGTTCAACCGGATTATGCTTCTCGGGGAGACTCCGAACTTTTTTGCTATCTTCAAAACGGAGTCTCCCCGTTTTACTCTGTATTTGACTATTATCGGAATCTTCTTAAAGTAGCCACTTTCATCCTTTTTCTTGAACTTTACCGGAATTTTCAACTTTTGACCGACATAAATTTTACTGCTCTTTAAATGGTTCGCCCTTTTGATTGCTTTTACCGTTGTTCCGAACTTCTTCGCTATTTCGCTTAAAGAGTCTCCCTCTTTGACCGTGTAGTAAATAAGCGCGTGAGCGTTTGCAAACAAGAACAAGAGACTAATAAGCGATAGTAAAATCCTCATAGTATCCTCTTGGCTCTACATACTCGTATTCAACCTTGTCAACCCTTGAAAGCGGAGGACCTTTCCTGAGTTCATCAATCAGCGTTTCCACACTTTCTTCCGGTCCTTCAGCGTAAACTTCAACCCTTCCGTCCGGAAGGTTTCTTACAAAACCTTTCAGTCCGAGCCTTCTGGCTACGCTTCTTGTAAAAGCCCTAAAGCCAACTCCCTGAACGATTCCGCTTACAAGAGCATAAACCGCCCTTTCCGCCATGTTCGTCCCCTAAAATTCGTATTCTTCGCCGGGATTAACCACAACAGCCTTGAATCCCTTTTCTTCCACGCGCTTTTTAAACTCTTCGGGGTCTGCTTCAATCAAGGGCCATGTCTTGTAATGCATCGGAATTACAACCTTCGGCTTGATGAGTTCAACCGCTATTACCGCATCGTCAATGTCCATGGTGAAGTTTCCTCCGATGGGAATGAGGGCAACGTCTATTTCGTCATACTTTCCGAGGAGTTCCATGTCTGCGGTAAGTCCGGTGTCTCCCGCGTGATACACTTTTTTGCCTTCAACTTCAATAACAACACCGCACGGACAACCGAGCGTTTTAACCTGATTGTCCTCTATTACGGAACTTCCGTGGGTTGCGGAAACCAACTTAACCTTTCCGAAGGGAAACTGGTAAGAACCTCCTATGTGCATCGGATGAATGTTTTCTGCTCCTTTTTGCTGGCAATATTGACACACTTCGTAGATTGAAACGATTGTTGCTTTCGTTCTTTTTGAAATTTCTACCGCATCTCCGAGGTGGTCTCCGTGGGCATGGGTTACGAAGATGTAGTCAAGTTCCGTAAAGTCTTCGGGCTTTCCGATGTTCCACGGATTGCCCGTCAAGAACGGGTCAATGAGACACTTAACGTTTTTGCCCTCAATGTAGAACGTTGCATGTCCGTAATACTTTAACCTTGCCATCGCTTCCCCCTCTATTAGATTTGTGAAATCTTAAACCTTATTCTTCCCGTTTCAGCACCCCTTTTTGAAACCACCATCAAAAACCTTTCGTCCGCAAGTTTCTTTACGATTACCACTAATTCTTTGGTTGAAAAGAATACTTCGCTTAACTCCTCTTTCAAGTCTTCAAGAACTTCCGAAACGTTGTCTATGAACTTTGAAAGGTGAAAAGCGAGTTCTTCAAATTCCTCCGGCAAGTTCTTTCTTTCTGCCTTTTCAATGAAAGTTCCGTCAGAATCAAAAACAACCACGCTTAAAATGTCTTTGAATTCCTCAAGAAGCGCCTTAAAATCCATCACAGCAGATTTTTCTCAACAAGGAGTTCTGCTATTTGAACTGCGTTGAGTGCTGCTCCCTTTCTTAAATTGTCTCCGACCACCCACAGGTTCAAGCCGTTTTCAACGGTTTCGTCCTTTCTAATTCTGCCGACCAGAACCTCGTCCTTTCCTGCCACGTCAATGGGAGTGGGGTATTCAAGATTTTCCGGATTGTCTATTACTTTTACTCCGGGAGCCTTTGAGAGAACTTCCCTTGCAGTTTCAACGGAAATGGGAGATTCAAACTCAATGTTTATTGCTTCCGAATGTCCGATAAAGACCGGAACCCTTACGCAAGTCGGAGAAACCTTTATGTTTTCGTCGTGCATGATTTTCTTCGTCTCGTTTATCATCTTTATCTCTTCCCGGGTGTAAAGGTTCGGGAAGAACTTGTCTATGTGGGGAACGCAGTTAAAAGCGATTCTCTTCGGAATCTTCTTCGGTTGGGGAGGTTCTTTGTTTTCAAGGATTGCCTTAGTTTGCTCTATCAACTCTTCAATCGCCATTGCACCCGCACCGGAAACCGCTTGGTAGGTGGCAACCACGACTCTCTTTATTCTTGAAACATCGTGAAGGGGCTTTAAGACCACTACCATTTGTATCGTAGAACAGTTCGGGTTGGCTATTATCCCTTTGTGCCATTCAACATCTTCCGGGTTAACCTCCGGAACGACCAGAGGAACGTCAGGCTCCATTCTGAAAGCAGAACTGTTGTCAATTACTACCGCTCCCCTTTTGACCGCTTCCGGAGCAAACTGTTTGCTTCTTTCTCCTCCTGCGGAAAACAGAGCAATGTCAATGCCTTTAAAAGATTCCGGAGTCAACTTTTCAACTACGACTTCTTCTCCTTTAAACTTGAGTTTTTTGCCGGCAGACCTTTCAGAAGCGAGCAGTTTTATCTCCGAAACGGGAAAGTTCCTTTGTTCAAGAACTTTAAGCATTTCCCTGCCGACCGCTCCCGTTGCTCCGACTACAGCCACTTTGTATCCTTTCATCTTTCACCCCTCAAACGATTTTTACTTCGTTTGCTATCAAGTCTCCCATTTCTTCCGTTGAAACGACCTTCGTCCCTTCCGAATAAATGTCTTTCGTTCTGTATCCTTTTTCCAGAACGCTTTTGACCGCCCTGTCAATTACTTCTTCCACTTCCGGCATGTTGAACGAGTAGGTGAACATCATTCCGACGGAATTTATGGTGGCTATCGGGTTGGCTATGTTTTTGCCCGCAATGTCCGGAGCGGAACCGTGAATCGGTTCGTAAATTCCGATTTTTCCTCCGATGCTTGCAGACGGCAACATTCCCAAAGAACCGGTCAGCATTGCGCACGCGTCCGAGAGTATGTCTCCGAACATGTTCGTTGTTAGTATAACATCAAACTGCTTCGGATACCGAATAATCTGCATCGCTGCATTGTCAACATACATGTGGTTGAGTTCAACGTCTTCGTAGTCTTTGTGAACCCTTTCAACGACCTCCCTCCACAAAACGGTTGCTTCAAGAACGTTCGCCTTGTCAACGCTGGTTAGTTTTTTCCTGCGCTTTCTTGCAACCTCAAAAGCAACCCTTGCAACTCTTTCAACTTCGTGTTCGTAGTATCTCATCGTGTTAATTCCTACCCTTTCGTCCCCGTCAACGAAAATTCCCTTCGGTATCCCGAAATAAATACCGCTTGTGAGTTCCCTTACGACCATTATGTCAACGCCTCTTATCACTTCCGGTTTTAAGGTGGAAGCGTGAATCAAGGGTTCGTAAAGTTTTGCAGGTCTCAAATTGGCAAAAGCGTTGAGCATCTTTCTCAGTTCAAGCAATGCCCTTTCCGGTCTTTTCTCAAAAGGCAGTTTGTCCCACTTTGGTCCTCCGACCGCTCCAAGGAGCACTGCATCCGAGTTCAAAACGAGTTCTTTCGTTTCTTCCGGAAAAGGAATGCCGAACTTGTCTATGGCACTTCCGCCTATTTCCCCGTATTCCAGCGAAACTTGCAGGTTAAACCTTTCAGAAACCGCTTCAATAACCTTCACCGCTTGTTTCACAATTTCCGGGCCTATTCCGTCTCCGGGTAAAACCGCAATCTTCAAAGACATTACCTCCCCCTTACCTGATTTTTAGCATGCTCAAAGCAAGAAGTGCCAGAATTATAGAAATTATCCAAAATCTCACGGTTATTTTGGGTTCCTCCCAGCCCAGTTTTTCAAAGTGATGGTGAAGGGGAGCCATTTTAAAGATTCTCTTTCCCTGACCGAACTTTTTCTTGGTGTATTTAAAATAGGCTCTTTGAATGATTACGGAAAGCGTTTCTACAACGAAAATCCCGCCCGCAATTGCCAAAACAAACTCCTGCTTTATCATAACCGCTATCGTTCCGAGTAAGGCTCCGAGGGACAGGGAACCGACATCTCCCATAAAGACATCCGCGGGATACGCGTTAAACCACAAAAACGCCAAAGAGGCCCCCATAACGCCCGCACAAACTATTGCAAGTTCGCCAACTCCGGGAACGTAGGGAAGGAAAAGATAGTGGGAGAGTTTGGAGTTACCCGCAACGTAAGAAAACACAAACAGCACAAAAGTAGTCGTTATGACGGGTCCTATTGCAAGTCCGTCAAGTCCGTCGGTAAGGTTTACCGCATTTGAGGTGGCTACAATCACGAACGCGCACCAGAGAACGAACAAAACTCCCAAGTCAACGTGGAGGTTTTTAAAAACGGGAAAGTAAATGGTCGTTGAAAATCCGGACTTGTAAAGCCACAAACCTATTCCGATTGCAAAGAGCCATTGAAACAGGAACTTTACGTTTTCCGGAAGTCCTTCGGGATTCTTTCTCGCCTTTATGTAGTCGTCAACAAATCCGATACCTCCGAATGCCAGCAAAGACACCAGCGCGATGATTACGAACTTGTTCACAACGTTGCTCCACAAAAGCACCGCCAGACAAAGGGACGCAATGATGAGTATTCCTCCCATTGTGGGAACGTCTTTTTTTCTGTGGGCTTCCGGAAGATACTCCTTTACCTTTTGTTTTACCTTAAAGTGCTTGAGTTTTTCCTCTATGAACGGATAAAGAAGGAAACCCAAGAACAGACCGGTCAAAGCGGAATAGATACTGCGGAAAGTTATGTATTTGAAAAGGACAATTCCTAACTTCTTGTAAAGCAGTAAGTAAAACACCTTACACCCTTATGTCAAAGTAGTCTCTCAAACCGTCTCCGAGAAGATTAAAAGCAATTATAACAGCACTTATTGCCACTCCGGGAGCAAGAAGCCACGGATGGGAAGAAAGAATATACACATTACTGCCTTCTGCAAGCATGTTGCCCCAAGACGGAAAAGGTTCTTGAACTCCAAGCCCTATTAAACTGAGTGCTGACTCTCCGAGAATGTAGCCGGGAATGCTCAAAGTTGCAGAAGTTATAAGATAGGAATAGGTGAAGGGAATTATGTGCTTTCTTATTATGTAAAAACTGCTCGCTCCGAGAACTTTTGCATACCTGACGTAATCTTGCTCTCTCAATGACAAAACCATACTTCTTATTACCCTTGAAAATCCGGCCCAACCGATGAACGACAGTATTCCCACGATTGCAAGGAATACCAAGTAACTCGGCATATCTATCGGAAACACGGACCTTAAAGCGAGCATGAGATAAAAACTCGGAAAAGCCATTAAAACTTCAACGATTCTCATTATTACCGCATCCGTCCTTCCCCCGAAATACCCGGAAATTGCTCCGACAATTGTTCCTATGAAAAATGAAATGATGGTTCCAACAAGACCTACCGTAAGGGTAACTCTCGTTCCGTAAATGAGCCTTGAAAATATGTCTCTTCCGAGTTTGTCCGTTCCGAGAAGGAAAATGTGTCCGCCCTTTTCAACTCCGAACAGGTGAAGGTTTGTTTTAAAGATTCCGAGGAAGTAGTGAGGATGACCTTTCACGAAGAACTTTAGTTTGTAAGTCCTTGAGTAATCGGTTTCGTAGGTTCTTGAAACGGGGTCAACGAGTTTGTGACCGTAAACGAAGGGAATTAAATGAAACTTTCCGTTTTTGTCAAAAAAGTGAAGGGGGGTGGGCGGATGATAGGGAAACTGTCTGAACTGAACGTCGTAAGGATAAGGAGCTATAAAGTCCGCAAAAATCGCAACCACGTATAAAAACACGAGAAACGCAAGGGCATAACAGGAAACTTTGTTTTTCTTGTAAAGTTTCTCAACGAAGTTCATTTTTCGGTTCTTGCACGATTCCAAAACTTTAATTGCCAACCTTTCTGTCCGATAGATTATAAGCAATTTAAGGAAGTGAGTGTTATATGATAACATTTGTGAACTCCAACAAAAAGTTGACATTTTCGTGTTGTTGGCATAATATTCACGCTGTAATTTTTGAAGGGTGCGGGTCAAAGAGGGTAGGTGCTGTAAAGCTTAAATGCCCTTTGAAAAAAGGGCAGCCTACTCAAGACCCTCAAAGTTCCTTCAGGTGCCTGCCCTTTTGACCCCTCCCTGAAAAGTCCCTTCCCGGAGGTTGACGTTGAGAAACAGGAAAGAGAAAGAACAACTTGTAAAAGAAATGAACGAAAAGTTTAAGAAGGCTTCAATGGTTGTTTTGACCGACTTTCACGGAATGACGGTTGCAGAAAGCACTCAACTGAGAAGGAAGCTCAGGGAAGTAGGGGGAGAATACAAGGTCGTTAAAAACACTCTTATGAGGTATGCCTATCCGGGGACTCCCGTTGAGCAGATTAAGGATGCTTTTGTTGGACCGACGGGTATAGTCTTCGCTTACGATGACATCGTTTCTGTGGCAAAGGTTTTAAAGGAATTTTTAAGTTCCGAAGACTTTCACCTCAAGTTCAAGTCCGCAGTTATTGAAGGGAAACCCGCAGATGAAACTGCCATAAAACGACTTGCTGAACTTCCTTCCAGAGAAGAACTTCTGTCCCAACTTGTGTTCACTATGAAGTATCCCGTCAACGGAATTGTGTGGAGCCTGCAAAACCTTCTTACAAGGCTTGTTACTGTGCTTGAAAATGTTAAAACCCAAAAAGAAAACGCATAAACAGGGAGGAAAAAATGGCAGAGGTAACAAAGGAACAGATTATTGAAGCAATCAAAAACATGTCCGTTCTTGAACTTGTTGAACTCATCAATGCAATTAAGGAAGAATTCGGCGTTTCGGACATGCCGGTTGTTGCAGCTGCAGGCGTGGCAGTCGGAGGAGCACAGGCCGGAGGAGAAGCAGTAGAAGAGAAAACCGAGTTTGACGTTATCTTGAAGTCTCCCGGTTCCAAGAAGATTCAGGTTATTAAGGTAGTCAGGGAGATTACCGGACTCGGCTTGAAAGAGGCAAAAGAACTCGTTGACGGCGCACCAAAACCCGTTAAGGAAGGAGTTTCTAAGGAAGAAGCAGAAGAAATCAAGAAGAAACTTGAAGAAGCCGGTGCGGAAGTAGAAATCAAATAACCTTGACTTTGCGTTCTTCCAGAATATAATTATGGAAGCCAGCAAGGGGGACTACCATATGGTAGTCTCCCTTTCCTAATTTAGCGCCAAAACTAACCATCGCAAGAGGTAAACTATGGGGAAGGCAGGGAAAGTAGCAGTAGAAGTAAAAAAAGAAAAAATAACCTCTCTCCCAAGAAAAAGTTTCGCAAAGAGAGAAGAAAAGTTCCCAGTTCCGGACCTTTTGAAGTTCACCTTTGAGTCCTACGAAAGGTTCTTGCAACTTAACAAAGCCCCCCACGAAAGGGAAAACGTAGGAATAGAATCCGCTTTCAGACAAGCATTCCCGATAGTGGACGAAACGACCGGAGTTGAAATCCATTACAAGGGATACGAAATAGGAGACTGGTATTGTAAGTGCGGAAAGTTTCAGGGACTTGGCGGAAAAGGAGTTATATGTCCCAAGTGCGGAATGGAAGTGGTCTTCAGAACCAAATACACTCCCGACGAGTGCAAAGAGAGGGGAATTACTTACGGTGCTCCTTTGAGGGTTCTGTTTGAACTTCACGTTTGGCAGAAGGACCCGAAGACCGGAGAGAAAATCGCTCCGGTGATTAAGGAAAACAAGATGTATTTCGGTGAAGTTCCCCTCATGACTGAAAGGGGAACGTTCATCATAAACGGAACCGAAAAGGTTGTTGTTAGCCAACTTCACAGGTCTCCCGGACTCTTCTTCAAGAACGAGGTTTCAAAGACCACTCAAATCGCAAAGATTATTGACATAGCGAGCATAATACCCGCAATGGGTTCTTGGCTTGAATTTGAAGTTCCTCCGAACGACGTTCTTTATGCGAAGATAGACAGAAAAAGAAGGTTTCTCGGAACATACCTTTTGAGGGCTTTCGGAATAAAAACCGACGAGGAGATAATTGAAATATTCTACGGAGATGCGGTTGAAACTTTAAGGGTTGAGAACGGAGAAATCGTAAATGCGGAAACGGGAGAAGTAAAAGACCCGGAAGAACTTGCAAGTTATTATCTTTTGTCCGACATAGTTGACCCGGAAACCGGAGAAGTTCTTCAAGAGGCTTACGAAGAACTTTCTTTGAGTTCAAAAAAACTGCCGGAAGGGGTTGAGTTTAAAGCCATAAGCAAAAAAGCCACTCCTTACGGGGCAGTCATAGTAAACACTTTAAGAAAAGAAAAGCGGGACAGGGTAAGGGAGAAAATAGATGACCCTCTTGTTGCAGCATACGTTGAAATTTTCAGGAAGGTAAGGCCCGGGGATACCGCGACGGTAGAAGGTGCAAAAAGATTGTTTGAGGCTATGTTCTTTAGTCCGAGAAACTACGACCTTTCAAGGGTTGGAAGGGCAAAACTTAACGAGAAAATCTATCCGAAAGAAAAACTTGAAAAAATCACGGACAAAGACCTTAAAAACCTTGACTGGCTACCTCCTTTGAGGGTTAAGGAGGACATCTGCAACGAACGGGGAGACATCGTAGTTCCCGCCGGTTCTTTGATAACGCCCGAAGTTGCGATAAAGTTGAAGAGTTTGAAGGTTAAGGAAATTCCCGTAGAACCCGATTACGATTCCGAAGGAAGGATTCTCCACAAGGCTGACATAGTCGGAACCATCAAGGCTCTCCTTGAGGTTCACGCGGGAATAAGGGGTTATGACGATATTGACCATCTCGGCAACAGAAGGGTAAGAGGAGTCGGAGAACTTGCGGAGATAGCGTTTAAGTCCGGATTGTTCAAACTTGAAAGGGCTGTTAAGGAAAAACTTGCGGTGGTTGATGTTGAAACCGTTATGCCTCAAGACCTCATCAATCCGAGAACCGCTATGAATCCGCTTCAAGAATTCTTTACCCTTACATCCCTCTGCCAGTTTATGGACCAAACAAACCCATTGGCAGAAACTACCCACAAGAGACGTCTCTCTGCCCTTGGTCCGGGCGGTTTGACAAGGGAGAGGGCCGGATTTGAAGTTCGTGACGTTCACCCATCCCACTACGGAAGAATCTGTCCGATTGAAACTCCGGAAGGTCAGAACATCGGTCTCATAAACTCCTTGACAACGTATGGAAGAATTAACTGGCTCGGATTCCTTGAAACTCCTTACAGAAAAGTCGTTAACGGTAAAGTTACGGACGAAATCGTTTATATGACCGCAGACGAAGAAGAAAAGTATGTCATAGCCCAAGCAAACGCTCCCGTTGATGAGAACGGCTACATTGCTGCTGATACGGTAATGGCTCGCCACAAGGCAGAGTTCAAACTTGTCAGAAAAGAAGAAGTCCAGTTCATGGACGTTTCTCCGAA
>CAZZKT010000018.1:0-18672 GCA_964654625.1 uncultured bacterium | reverse complement strand
GTCGGAGCGGGTGTTGTTACGGAAATTCTTGATTGATTTAAGAGGTGAGCGATGGCTCAAGACCGCATAAGGATAAAACTTACTGCTTACGACCACAGGCTTTTGGACAGGTCCGTTAAGGAAATAATAGAGACCGTTAAGAGGACCGGTGCCATCGTTGCCGGTCCCATACCTCTTCCGACAAAAAGAACCGTGTGGAGCGTTATCAGGTCACCTCACAAATACAAGTATTCCCAAGAACAGTTTGAACTCAGAAGACACAAAAGACTCCTTGACATTAAAAATCCCAAACCTCAAACCGTTGAAGCACTGATGGATTTGAAACTTCCAGCCGGAGTTGACGTTGAGATAAAGCTTGATTGAGGTTGAGCCATGAAGGGAATACTGGGAAGAAAAGTCGGGATGACACAAATATTCAAAGACGGAAAAGCAATTGCGGTCACGATAATTGAAGCGGGTCCTTGCACGGTGGTTCAGAAAAGAACGCCGGAAAAGGACGGTTACTCCGCACTCCAACTCGGTTTTATGGAGATAAACAGACCTGACGACTGGTTTCCAAAGCCTCTTCTCGGCCACTTTAAAAAGGCCGGCATTAAACCTACCAGGTGGCTGAAAGAGGTTAAGTTTGACGACATTGACAAATACAACGTGGGCGACAAGATTACCGTTGACATATTCAAGCCCGGCGAAAAGGTTGACATAACCGGCAAGTCTAAGGGAAGGGGATTTGCCGGATATCACAAAAGACACGGCTTTAAAGGTGGAAGAAGGTCTCACGGTTCTGACTTCCACGAAGGTCCCGGTTCAATCGGTGCTTGTGCTGACCCCGGTAGGGTTCACAAAGGAAAGAGAATGGCAGGACACTACGGAAACGAAACCGTAACCGTTAAGAATCTTGAAGTTGTTGATGTCATCCCTGAAAAGAACTTACTCGTGGTAAAAGGTGCAGTTCCCGGACACAAGGGAGCACTCGTAATAGTCAAAGGGAAGTAGGGGTGAGACATGGAGTTAAAAGTCGTTAATTCAGAAAACCAGGAAGTTGGAACGATAACCATTAAGGACGAAATAGCAAACGCTCCGATTAAAAGACACGCAGTATGGGAAACCGTTAAGTGGCAACTTGCAAAGCGCAGGCGCGGAACTCACTCCACCAAAACCCGCGGAGAAGTAAGGGGCGGAGGTAGAAAGCCCTGGCCTCAAAAACACACGGGTAGAGCCCGTCAGGGTTCTATCAGGGCTCCCCAGTGGGTCGGCGGAGGAGTTGTTCACGGTCCGAAGCCGAGGGACTACTACTATCCGCTTCCCAAAAAGGTAAGGAAGGTTGCCCTAAGAAGCGTTATTGCGGGAAGACTTCGTGAAGGAAACGTCATCGTCGTTGAAGACTTTTCTTTTGAGAAACCAAAAACGAAGCAAGCGGTTGCATTTCTTAAAAAGTTCGGCCTTGAAAACGAAAAAGTTTTGATAGTAGTTCCTTCAGACCTTGATGCGAACACCTACCTTTCTTTCAGAAATCTTCCAAACGTTAAACTCCTGCCCATAGAAGGGCTTAACGTTTATGACGTTCTTTGCTACAACAAGTGCATTTTCTTTAAGTCCGTAATACCCAAATTAGAGGAGAGGCTGTCATGAGACCTCACGACATTATCATTCGTCCCATAGTTACCGAAAAAAGCGTAAGACTTAACAGCTTGAAGGTTAAAAGTTCAAAGACAAAAGAGGAAAGGGTTATATGCAAGTTAACCTTTGAAGTTGCTTTGAATGCTACAAAACCTCAAATCAAGAAGGCGGTTGAGAAACTCTTCAACGTTAAGGTAGAGAAAGTAAACACGATGATAATCAGAGGAAAGAAAAGGGGAAGGTTGAAGTTTATGCAGGGAAGAACGAAGACTTGGAAGAAAGCAATCGTTACCTTAAAGCAAGGTTACGAACTTGACATACAAAACCTCGTCGTTTAAGGGGTGAAAAATGGGAATAAAGCGTTTTAAACCTTACACTCCTTCAAGAAGGTTCATGACCGTTTCCGACTTTTCCGAAATCACCAAAGACGAACCGGAAAAGTCTCTCACCGTAGGTTTTGTAAGGGGAACCGGAAGGAACAATCAGGGAAGGATTACGTGCAGGCACAAAGGCGGTGGACATAAAAGGCGCTACAGAATCATTGACTTTAAGAGGGACAAGATAGGAATCCCTGCAAAAGTTGTTGCCATAGAGTATGACCCGAACCGTTCCGCAAGGATAGCCCTTCTTGTTTATGCGGACGGTGAGAAGAGATATATTCTCTGGCCCGAAGGATTGAAAGTCGGAGATACCGTTGTTTCGGGTCCCGATGCGGAAATAAAAGTCGGTAATGCTTTACCCTTGAGAAACATTCCCGTCGGAACAATCGTTCACAACGTTGAACTCAAACCCGGCAAAGGCGGTCAACTTGCAAGGGCTGCGGGAACCTTTGCCCAAGTTATGGGTAAGGTTGGAGATTATGCCCAACTTAAACTTCCGTCCGGAGAACTCCGCCTTGTTCACCTTGACTGTATGGCAACGATAGGTCAGGTCGGAAACCTTGACCACGAGAACATCGTTCTCGGAAAAGCGGGAAGGTCAAGGTGGTTGGGAATAAGACCCACCGTCAGGGGAACTGCAATGAACCCGGTTGACCATCCCCACGGTGGTGGTGAAGGAAGAACTTTCGGTAAACATCCGGTCACTCCTTGGGGTCAACCAACAAAGGGCTACAAGACAAGGCGCTCCAAGAAATATTCTGACAAGTTCATCATAAAACGCCGTAATGAGTAATCGGGAGGGTTAAATGGGACGCTCCTTAAAGAAAGGACCTTATGTAAATCCCAAAATCTTGAAGAAAGTCAGAAAAATGAACGAAACGGGAGAGAAGAAGGTTATAAAGGTTTGGGATAGAGCCTGCACAATCGTTCCGGAATTCGTCGGACACACCTTTGCAGTTTACAACGGTCAAAAGTTTATTCCCGTTTATGTTACAGAACAAATGGTGGGACACAGGCTCGGTGAGTTTGCCCTGACGAGAACCTTTAGGGGACATCCCGACCAAAAACAAAAGGTTGCCAAGAAAAAGTAAAAGAGGGGTTAGGCTATGGCTATAACCGAAAGACAGTATTACAAAGAAGGAGAAAGGGGAGTAGAAGAACCCAAAGAAGCAAGGGCAATTTGGCGCAGAGCAAGAATGTCTGCTTCCAAAGTAAGGCTCGTTATGGACCTTGTCAGGGGCAAAAGCGTGAATCAGGCTTTTGCCATTTTGCAGAACTCTCCGAAGAAGGCTGCGAGGATGATAGAAAAGGTTTTAAAGAGTGCGGTTGCAAACGCTGAGCAAAAAGGGCTTGACCCTGACGAACTCGTTATAAAAAGGGCTTACGTTGACGAAGGTCCGACGTTCAAGCGTGTAAGACCGAGGGCTATGGGAAGGGCAAACATCATTCGTAGGAGAACTTGTCATATAACCATAGTTGTCGGCAAACCTGAAAAGTAGGGAGGTAAGCCTTGGGACAGAAAGTTCATCCTATAGGTTTTAGGCTCGGAATTACGAAAGACTGGGAGTCCAAGTGGGTAGTTAAGGAAAAGAGAAAGTATGTGGAGTTTCTTCACGAAGACCTCAAAATCAGGGAACTCATAAAGAAAAAGTATTTCCACGCCGGAATTCCCAGAATTGACATTGAAAGAACTCCTGACCGCATAAACATAAGAATTTGGGCAGCACGCCCCGGACTTTTGATAGCACGGAAAGGAGCGGAAGTAAAGGCTTTGAGGAAGTTTCTTGAGGAAATGACCGGAAAGAGCGTTTACATAAACATTGAAGAAGTAAAGTATCCGCAACTTTCTGCTCAACTGGTTGCAGAAAACATTGCCCAACAAATTGAAAGGCGCGTTTCCCACAGAAGGGCAATGAAGAGGGCAATTGCGGAAGCCATGAAGGCCGGAGCAAAGGGTATAAAAGTTCAGTGTGCCGGAAGGCTCGGCGGAGCGGACATGGCAAGAAAAGAGTGGTATAGAGAAGGTAGAGTCCCCTTGCAAACGATTCGCGCTGACATAGATTACGGGACTGCAATTGCAAAGACCAAGTATGGGGTAATCGGAGTTAAGGTCTGGATTTACAAAGGAGACGTTTTCAAAGACGAAACGGAAGAACTTCTCAAGAAGATAGAAAAAGAAGTTAAACAAGAAATGGCAAGGGGTGCGTAGCCATGCTTATGCCGAGAAGAACCAAATACAGAAAACAGCAGAGGGGAAGGCTCAAAGGAAAGTCTTACAGAGCCAACAAACTTGCATTCGGAGACTACGGATTGCAGGCTCTTGAACCTCATTGGGTAACCACCAACCAGATTGAGGCTGCAAGGGTAGCAATAACGAGGACGATGAAAAGGGGCGGAAAAGTTTGGATAAGAATATTCCCGGATAAACCATACACCAAGAAGCCCCTTGAAACCCGTATGGGTAAGGGTAAAGGTAACGTTGAAACGTGGGTTGCCAAAGTTCTTCCCGGAAGAATCATGTTTGAAGTTGCAGGAGTTTCTGAAGATGTAGCCATGGAAGCCTTAAGGCTTGCCATGCATAAACTGCCGATGAAGTGCAGAATCGTTAAAAGGGAAGAAGTTCCTGCGGGAGAGGGTTAGTCATGAAGAAGGAAACGAAGGAACTCAGAAAAAAGTCAACCGAAGAACTTGAAAAACTCCTCGTTGAACTCAAGGAAAGGCTTTTGAAACTCCGCTTTAAAAACGCTTACGGCTCTCTTGAAAATACTTCGGAAATCAGAAAAACCAGAAGACAAATTGCAAGGGTTTTAACAATCTTGAGAGAAAGAGGCGTTAAACTTTAAGGGGGAACGCTATGGCTGAACAGCAAAAAAGACCCAACAGAAGAAAAGTAAGAATAGGAGTGGTCGTTAGCGATAAGATGGACAAAACCGTAGTCGTGAGAGTTACGAGAGAATTTACCCATCCCCTTTACGGAAAAAGAGTGAAGCGTTCAAAGAAATACATGGCTCATGATGAAAACAACGAGTGCAGGGTTGGAGATATCGTAAAGATTATGGAAACGAGACCCCTTTCAAGGCACAAAAGGTGGCGCGTTGTTGAAATAATAGAACGAGCCAAGCAAATCGGAGAAGAAGAAATCAAAGACGAGTTTGAACAAGGGGTGGAGCAATGATTAGGGTTCAAACTTACCTTGTCGTTGCGGACAATACCGGTGCCAAAAAGGTTCAGTGCATAAGGGTTCTCGGAGGTTCAAACAAAAAGTATGCTACCGTTGGAGACCAAATCGTCGTTACCGTTAAGGAATCCGCTCCCAACGCTACTGCCAAAAAGGGAGAAGTTTACAGAGCGGTTGTTGTCAGAGCCAAGAAAGAGGTAAGAAGGCCTGACGGCACTTACATAAAGTTTGATGACAACGCTTGCGTCTTGTTGAACAAACAGGGAGAACCTCTCGGAACGAGAATTCTTGGACCTGTTGCAAGAGAAACTCGCTTGAAAGGATTTACAAAGATTGCTTCCCTTGCTCCAGAAGTAATTTAGGAGGAAGGCTATGGCTAAAAAGAAGTTCAAGATAAAAACCGGCGACACGGTCATGGTCATAGCGGGAAAGGATAAGGGAAAGGTCGGAAAGGTTTTGAAGGTAATACCGGAGAAAGAAAGGGTAATTGTTGAAGGAGTGAGAATTGTTAAAAAACACGTTAGGCCCAGTCCCAAGTATCCGGAAGGCGGAATCATTGAAATGGAAGCCCCCATTCACATAAGCAACGTTATGCTCGTTGACCCCAAAACCGGTAAACCTACAAGGGTTGGAATAAAAATCGTTGACGGAAAGAAGTATCGTTATGCCAAGCGTTCCGGAGAGATTATTGACGAGATAACGAAAGAGAAAACCAAAAAGTCCGCGGGTCGGGAATCCGCGGAGAAGGAGGGCTAAATGGCTGAAGAAAAATACGTTCCGAGACTCAAGAAAAAGTATTACGAAGAGGTCGTTCCTGCTCTTATGAAGAAGTTTGGCTACAAGAACGTGATGGAAGTTCCGAGACTCGTGAAAATCGTTGTTAACATGGGTGTTGGTGAGGCGGTTCAAAACATCAAAGCCCTTGAAAATGCCATGAACGACCTTGCCCTTATAACCGGTCAAAAGCCGTGCATCAGAAGAGCCAAAAAGTCAGAGGCTGGCTTTAAACTCCGTAAGGGAATGCCCATAGGAGCAAAGGTTACCTTGAGAAGGGACAGAATGTGGGAATTTCTTGACAGACTCATTTCCATTGCCCTTCCGAGGGTTAGGGACTTTAAAGGTCTTTCTCCAAAGTCTTTTGACGGAAGGGGTAATTACAACTTCGGCCTTGAGGAACAAACGGTCTTTCCCGAAATAGACTACGACAAGGTTGACAAGATAAGGGGAATGGACATCGCAATCGTTACAACCGCAGAAACGGACGAAGAAGCAAAGGCTCTTTTGGAACTTCTTGGATTTCCTTTCAGAAAGTCTTAAGGAGGGAACATGGCAAGAAAAGCGTTGAGAGTAAAAGCCCAAAGAGAACCGAAGTTTAAAACGAGAAAATACAACAGGTGTCCCCTTTGCGGGCGTCCGAGAGGATTTATAAGAGCCTTTGGAATGTGCAGACTTTGTTTTAGAACCCTTGCCCTTCAGGGCAAAATACCGGGCGTAAGAAAAGCAAGTTGGTAAAAAGTTTTGAGGAAGGGGTGGAAAGATGATTACGGATACGGTTGCTGACTTTCTGACGAGGATAAGAAACGCAAACCTCGTTTACCACGAGTATGTTGACGCTCCCCATTCCAAGGTTAACGAAGCAATTGCAAAAATCCTCAAAGAAGAAGGTTTCATTAAAGACTACGAAGTCAGGGAAGAACCCTTCAAGAGGGCAAAGAACCCTGCGAACAAGAAGAAAATCTTGAGGGTTTACCTCAAATACGGTCCAAACAAGGAGAGGGTCATAAACGAGATTAAAAGGGTTTCAAAACCCGGACGAAGAATTTATGTGGGTAAGGACGAAATTCCTCTCATAAAGGCAGGTCTCGGAGTTGTAATTCTTTCAACGAACAAAGGCATAATTCAGGGATACAAAGCAAGAAAACTCGGCATTGGCGGAGAAGTTCTCTGCTACGTCTGGTAAAAATCCTTAAGAGGGGAGTGGGCTATGTCAAGAGTTGGAAAAATGCCTGTTGAAATACCTCAAGGGGTAACGGTAGAGGTAAAACCCGGCAATCATGTTGTCGTAAAAGGTCCGAAAGGAACTCTGGAATACAAGTTTGACCCGAGACTGACGATTAAAGTTGAGGACGGAAAGGTAATTGTTGAAAGACCGAACGATGAAAAGCAAATGAGAGCCCTTCACGGAACGACGAGGGCTTTGATAAATAACATGGTAATTGGAGTTTCAAAAGGTTTTGAAAAGGTCCTTGAAGTAAAAGGTTTGGGTTACAGAGCCTTCGTTAAGGGAGACACCCTTGAACTCCACCTTGGCTTTTCCCATCCGGTTCTTTACAAGATACCCGAAGGCATCAAGATAGAAGTTGACAGAGAAAACAACATTTACGTTCGCGGTATTGATAAACAAAAGGTCGGACAAGTGGCAGCAGAGATAAGGTCCTTCAGACCTCCAGACCCTTACAAGGGTAAAGGAATCAGGTATCGCGGTGAAAGAATTATTCTCAAGGCTGGAAAATCTGCGAAGAAGTAAGGGGTGTAAGCCATGGCTAAGTTGACAAGAAGAGAAAGAATTAGAAAACGCCACATGAGGGTCAGAAAGAAAGTTTTCGGAACTCCGGAAAGACCGAGACTTGCGGTTTATAAGAGTTTGAAGCACATATACGCTCAAATCATTGACGATACGAAGGGCCACACCCTCGTTTCCGCTTCCACCTTGGACAAAGAAATTAGACCGAAACTTCCCGAACTTACGAAAACCCAAGAGGCTTACGAAGTCGGAAAACTCATAGCCAAAAGGGCTCTTGAAAAGGGCATAAAGAAGGTCGTTTTTGACAGGGGAGGTTTCAAGTATCACGGAAGAGTTAAAGCCCTTGCGGAAGGAGCAAGGGAAGGAGGACTTGAATTTTAAGGAGGTAAAGTAGATGGCAGAGAGGATACTCAATCCAGAAGGTCTTGAACTGAAAGAAAGGCTCGTTCACGTAAACAGAAACGCAAAAGTCGTTGCTGGAGGAAGAAGGTTTAGTTTTACCGCTTTTGTCGTGGTTGGAAACGGAAACGGTATCGTGGGATTCGGAAGGGGTAAGGCAGCGGAAGTTCCCGATGCCATAAGGAAGGCGGTTGAAGATGCCAAAAAACACCTGATTAAAATACCCGTGGTTGACGGCACGATTCCGTTTGAAGTTACTGCGAAGTTCGGTGCTTCAAAGGTCATAATGAGACCTGCAGCTCCCGGAACCGGAGTTATTGCGTCCGCACCCGTCAGGGCTGTTCTGGAATCTGCAGGGATTACTGACATACTAACGAAAGTAATCGGTTCAACGAATCCCCACACCGTAGTCAGAGCGGTTCTTAAAGGACTCTCAATGTTGAAGACTCCGGAAGAATTTGCCCGTTTAAGGGGAGTTCCCGTTGAGGAACTCAGAAAGCGCTGGAGACTTCCGGGAAGAAGGGTTACTCCTGACGGAAGAATCATAAGGAGGTAATCATGCAAAAGGTTAAAATAACCCTCGTCAGGGGACTTGCCGGAAAGAGCAGAAGAAAAAAGGCAACCCTTTATGCCCTCGGTTTGAGGAAGAGAAACGCAAGCGTTGTAAAAGAACTCAACCCTGCCATTCAGGGAATGATTGAAAAAGTTAAAGAACTCGTAAAAGTAGAATACCTGGAGGAAGGAAATGGAAGCGTTAAGGCTTGATAACCTAAAGCCCAACCCGGGTGCCACCAAGAAGAAAAAGCGGGTAGGTAGGGGACACGGTTCCGGTCACGGTAAAACTTCCGGAAGGGGTCAAAAAGGACAGAAAGCCCGTTCCGGATGGAAAGGAGGAACGAGACCGGGCTTTGAAGGAGGACAAACACCCCTTTATATGAGGTTTCCGAAAAGGGGATTTTCAAACGCTCGGTTCAAGAAAGAGTATGCCATAGTTAACGTAAAAGACCTGAACGAAAGGTTTGAGGACGGAGCGGTCATAACCCCGGAGGTTTTAAGGGAAGCAGGGCTCGTTAAAAAGAAGTTGCCCGTTAAGATTCTCGGAGACGGGGAAGTAACCAAGAAGTTTACCGTTAAGGCTCACAAGTTTTCCGCTTCTGCGAAGGAAAAGATTGAGTCTGCGGGAGGCAAGTGCGAGGTTATTGAGTAAATGAACTTGTCTAAACTCCTTTTTGGCGTTACGGAAGTTCCGGAACTCAAAAAAAGGGTCTTATTTACCGTTTTAATCCTTGCCATATACAGACTTGGAGCCCACATACCCACTCCGGGAATAGACACTTCAGCGCTTCTTGAGTTTTTCAAACAGGCAAGGGGAACGGTTCTCGGCTTTATGGACGTTTTCTCGGGAGGAGCCCTCAGAAGGCTTACCGTTTTTGCTCTCGGGGTTATGCCCTACATAAGTTCTGCAATCATAATGCAGATTCTGACCGTTGCTTTTCCGTCCCTTGAAAAACTCGCAAAAGAAGAAGGAGAATACGGAAGGAGAAAGATTAACCAATACACGAGATACGGAGCGGTTCTTCTTGCGTTCATCCAGTCTTTAGGGATTGCAATAGGACTTAAAAGCATGACCAGTCCGAGCGGTGCTCCGATAGTTCCGAACTACGGGCCGGTCTTCGTAATAGGTTGCGTTTCGTGTTTAACTGCAGGTTCTACGTTTCTTATGTGGCTGGGAGAGAAGATTACCGAAAGGGGAATCGGAAACGGAATGTCTTTGCTCATTTTTGCGGGAATTGTTTCAAGAATTCCCAACGCTGTTTTGACCGTCTTTACTATGCTCAAAAACGGAGACATGAGTTTGTTCAAGGTAATCGGCGTTTCCCTCATAATAGTCGGAATGGTTTCCGCAATCGTTTACATTCAAGAAGCCGAAAGAAGAATTCCCCTTCACTACGCAAGGAGAATCGGCGGAGGACAATTTGTCGGAAGTTATACCAGTTATCTGCCGTTGAAACTCAACCCTGCTGGAGTCATCCCGATAATCTTTGCAGCATCGGTTTTAATGTTTCCGATGACCGTTGTAAGGATAGTAAACCTGCCGTTTCTTAAAGTTTTGAACGACATTCTCCAACCCGGAACTCCCTTATACCTTCTTCTTTACGGAGTTCTCATATTTTTCTTTACCTACTTCTACACCGCAATAATTCTCAACCCGCAAGAAATTGCAGAAAACCTCAACAGAGCGGGGGGATACATTCCCGGAATAAGGGCGGGAACGGACACCGCACACTACATAGACACCATAGTATCAAAACTTACCTTTGCGGGAGCAATATTCCTGACTGCGGTTGCCATCATTCCTCTGATAATAACCCAAAGAATGCACCTTCCTTTTTACTTCGGAGGAACTGCAATCCTAATCGTTGTCGGAGTTGCTCTTGACACCCTTCGTAGAATGGAAGCATACTCCCTCTTGTTTACCTATCAGGAATTCTTGGGCAGAAAGCGCCGGAGAAGGAGAAAGGTTTTTGGAGGAGTGTAATGGTTAGGGTGGTTTTTCTCGGTCCTCCGGGTGCAGGTAAAGGCACTCAGGCTGTTAGGATTTCTCAAAAACACCTCATTCCCCACATATCAACGGGAGACATTTTAAGGTCTGCGGTAAAAGAAGGGACGGAACTCGGAAAACTTGCCAAAACTTACATGGAAAAGGGAGAGTTGGTTCCGGACGACGTTATAATCGGAATCATCAGAGAAAGGCTTGAAAAAGAAGACGTTGCTAAAAACGGATTCATCCTTGACGGTTTTCCCAGAACGCTTCCTCAAGCAGAAGCCCTTGACGAACTCCTTAAAGAGATAAACATGGAACTTGACAAAGTCCTTTACTTTGAAGTTCCTGAAGAAGAACTGATAAAGAGACTTCTTTCCCGGGGAAGGGAAGACGACACAAGGGAGGTCATTGAAAGAAGGCTTGAGGTTTACAAAACCCAGACCCAGCCCCTGATTGACTACTACGAAGAGAAAAGCCTCCTCGTGAAGATAGAAGGAACGGGAGAGATTGAAGAAATTACGAAGAGAATTGAAGAGGCAATGGGACTATGAATCCGCTGACTTTGAGAAAGATAAAGGGAATAATCCTCAAAAGCAGGGAAGAAATTTCCCAAATGAGAAAGGCTTGTGCCATTGCCATGGAGATTCTCTTGAAAGTTGCAGAAAAAGTTTCTCCCGGCATTTCTGCTCTTGAGATAGATTCAATGGCAAGAAGTCTTTGCAAAGAATACAAAGTTAAACCCGCTTTTCTCGGATACGGAGGTTTTCCCGGTGCCATTTGCGTTTCCGTTAACGAAGAGGTTGTTCACGGAATTCCCACAAAGAGTAAGGAAATTAAAGAAGGAGACATAGTCAGTCTTGACTTCGGAGTTATATGTGATGGCTGGTATGGAGACGTGGCGATTACGGTCGGAGTCGGAAATATCAGCGAGACCGCAAGAAAACTCATAGAAACTACCGAAAAAGCCCTTTACGTCGGCATAGATTCTGCAAAAGTTGGAGGGAAACTTATTGACATATCCCGTTCAATTCAAAAGTTTGTTGAGGCAAACGGCTTTAATGTAGTAAGAGGTTATGCGGGACACGGCATAGGAAGAAACCTTCACGAAGAACCGCAAGTAACGAACTACGTTTTCAGGGGTTATCCTGACATACCGTTGGTTCCAGGAATGACCCTTGCCATTGAACCAATGGTAAACGAAGGAACGGGCAGAGTGAAGGTCAAAAAAGACGGTTGGACCGTAGTCACCAAAGACGGCAAACTTTCCGCTCATTTTGAGCATGATGTTGCTATTACGGAAGAAGGGACTATAATTATGTCCGCAATTTAATGAATGGTGGGGAAATGGCAAAGGAAAAGGGCATTCAAGTAGAGGGTAAGGTAGTAGAAGCTTTGCCCAACGCATACTTCAGGGTTGAACTTGACAGCGGACATAAAGTTCTTGCGCACGCTTCCGGAAGAATGAGGGTTCACTTTGTAAGAATTCTGCCCGGTGATAGGGTGGTTGTGGAACTGAGCCCGTATGACCCGACAAGGGGCAGAATAATCTACCGTAAAGGTTAAAGGAGGCGGATATGAAAGTAAGACCTTCAGTGAAGAAGATTTGTCCGAAGTGCAAGATAGTGAGAAGAAAGGGAGTTGTTAGGGTTATCTGCGAAAACCCAAAACACAAACAAAGACAAGGTAAGTAAGGGAGGTAGCGGTGGCGAGAGTTGCGGGAGTTGACATTCCGGACGACAAAAAAGTTCCTTATTCGCTTGCTTACATTTACGGCATAGGAATCAAAACCGGCTTCAAAATCTGTGAAAAAGCGGGAATTGACCCCGAAAAACGGGTAAAAGAACTCAGCAAGGAAGAAATCGCAAAAATCAGAAAAATCATTGAAACCGAGTATAAGGTTGAAGGTGAACTTCGCAAAGAAATTGCAATGAACATTAAAAGACTCATTGAAATAGGTTGCTACAGGGGAGTAAGACACAAACTCGGACTTCCGGTAAGGGGACAAAGAACAAGAACCAACGCAAGAACCCGCAAAGGGCCGAGAAAAACGGTTGCCGGAAAGAAAAAACCACCTAAGAAGTAATCTTTCGGGGGTTGGCACATGGCAAAGAAGAAAAAGAAACAAAAGAGAACTGTGCCTTTTGCAATAGCGCACATTCAAACCACGTTCAACAATACCATAGTTACCATTACCGACAAGGACGGAAACACCCTTTGTTGGGAAAGCGGAGGAACTATCGGATTTAAAGGAACGAGAAAGGGAACTCCTTACGCAGCCCAACTTGCAGCAACGAGGGCTGCAGAAAGGGCAATGAAAGAATTCGGAGTAAAGGACATTGAAATAAGAATCAAGGGCAACGGGCCGGGCAGGGAAACCGCAATTAAAGCGGTTGCAGCGGTCGGTTTAAACGTGAAAGCAATCAAGGACGTTACCCCGATACCCCACGACGGATGCAGACCACCAAAGAGAAGGAGGGTATAACCCATGGGTAGATATACGGGACCAAAGTGGCGCATTGCAAGACGCCTCGGTGTTAACATATACGTTGGAGAGGAAAAAACCTTAAAAGGAAAGTCCATTCTTGACAGAAGACCCTATCCTCCCGGTCAGCACGGAAGAACGAGAAGAAAACTTTCTTACTACGCAAGACAACTCATGGAAAAGCAAAAAGTCAAGTTTTACTACGGATTAAGAGAGCGTCAGTTCAGGCGCTTCTTTGAAATGGCAGAAAAAATGAGGGGACAGACCGGGGAGAACCTCTTAAAACTGCTTGAAAGCAGGCTAGACAACGTAGTTTACAGGTTGGGCTTCGGAAAGTCCCACAGGCACGCAAGACAACTGGTAGTTCACGGACACATTCTCGTGAACGGTAAAAAGGTTGACAGACCTTCCTTCCTCGTAAAACCCGGAGATGTCATTGAAGTTAAAGAGTCAAGCAGGGACATTCCTCAGATAAAAGAAGGCATTGAACTTGCCAAAAAGCGCGGAATCCCATCGTGGCTTGAACTTGACGAAGAAAACTTTAGGGGAGTTGTAAAGTCCGAGCCGACGAGGGAAGAAATAGAAATTCCCATTGAGGAACACCTCATCGTTGAACTTTACTCCAAGTAAAGTTTTTTGTTGACGGAGGAAGAAAAATGGTGGAGTTTGTAAAACCCACAAAGTTTGTTTGGGAAGAGCATTCCCAAACTTACGGAAAGTTCGTTGTTGAACCCCTTGAAAAAGGATACGGAGTTACCCTCGGAAACGCTTTAAGAAGAGTTCTTCTTTCTTCAATTGAAGGTTGCGCTCCGACTGCCGTAAAGTTTGAAGGAGTTTATCACGAATTTTCAACAATTCCCGGAGTGGTAGAAGACGTCGTTGAAATAGTGTTAAACATAAAGCAATTGAGATTCGTTCTTCACGGAGATGGCCCGGTCTTTATTCACCTCAAGAAAAGAGGACCCGGCAAGGTTTACGCGAAAGACTTTGAACTTCCCTCTCAGGTTGAACTTTTAACTCCGGAACAAGAAATAGCAACCCTTGACAACGAAAACGCAGTCATAGAAATGCAGTTAAGGATAGATAAAGGTAAAGGATTCGTTCTTTCCGAAGACATTCAGCAAATATTTGACATAACTACCGTCGGTTGGATTCCCCTTGATGCGGACTTTTCCCCGATAAAGAAAGTTGCCTTCAGAGTGGAAGACACGAGGGTCGGCAGGAGAACGGACTACAACAGGTTAACGATGGAAATTTGGACCGACGGAAGCATAACTCCTAAAGACGCTCTCGTAAGGGCTTCAAACATTCTCATTGAACACTTTTCAACCTTGAGAGACAAACTCGTGGAAGCCCTCCTTGCGGTTCCCCAAGAAGAAAAACCGGAAAAAGAAGAAATCCTTTCAAAGTCCTTGGAAGAAGCAGGACTTAAAGGAAGGTCTTTGAGAATACTTACCGAAAACGGCATTAAAACCGTTGAACAACTCGTGAAAATGTCAAGAAAAGACCTTGAAGCCATTAAAGGGCTCGGAAAGAAGTCCTTGAAAGAAATTGAAACTTTCCTTGCTTCCATAGGTTTTGAACTCGGAGGTGAGTAATGAGACACAGGGTAAAAGAAAGAAAACTCGGAAGACCGACAGAACACAGACTTTTAATGTTGCGCGGACTCGTTACCGCTCTCATGGAACACGGCAAAGTAGTTACTACGGTTGCAAGGGCAAAGGAACTGAAAAGGCTTGCTGATAAGACCATTACCAAAGCCAAGCAGGAAGACAAAGTCAAAGCAATAAGGGACGTTTTGAAAATAGTTACCAAGAAAGAAGTTGCCTACAAGGTTGTTAACGAAATCGCTCCGAAATACAAAGACAGAAACGGCGGATACACGAGAATGTATCACTACGGCTTCAGGAAGGGAGATTCCGCTCCCACTGCAATCGTTATGCTGGTGGACGACTAACCGCTTATTATTCCTTCCATCAACTTTTTGAGTAAGTTCTTCTTTTTCTTTTTGATTGCTTCTTTTAAAAGGTCAAAGTTTTTGCCTTTTGCTTCAACGAGAACTGCGCTTACGCTTCCCACCGCTACTTCCGCGGTAATCTTTAAGGGAAGGTGTCTTTCGTCCGCACTGAACCACATAACGACCTTTCCTTTTCTTTCAAAAGCCCCCCTCGGAGAAAGGTTTTTTGAAGGAACGACCCTGTATGCTTCAATCTTTCCGAACCTTGTGTCAATAACCTCTTTCTTAACGACCTTCATTTCAACGTTAACGAACTTTCCTTCCGCAAAAACCGGAAAAACGGTGGTCTTTCCGACTTCAAAAACTCCGAACCTTCTGAAAAAGTAAGAAGCAGAAATCAAGTCTCCGAAAATATCCGAAGGTATGTCAATTATTTTCTCCTTTCTCTCACCGTCTTTAAGGTCTATTTTTGTGTATTTCACTTTTTTTGAGTCAAGGTCGTAGTCAAAAATTTTCTTTTTTTTGTAGTTTCCTTCTATTTGAACGAACTCTGTATGAACCGGGACCAAAGTTTTTGAGTTCATCGTTGAATTTCCGCAATCTTCTATCTTTTTAAACCACCTTACAATTCCGGCAGTAGAAATTTTTCCTTTTACGGTTATCTCCGACTCTCCGTTTTTCTCAACGAGGGCTTCTGCGTTTGCCACGTGAAAGACCGTCCAGAACAACTTCCACTTTAAACGCTCTCCGGTAAAGTCATAACTTGACGGCTTGTTTGAAATTACCAACTTCGGAACGAAAGATTCTCCGCTAAACGATGAACATGGCATCACCGTAAGAATAAAAGCGATACCTAAGTTTAACAGCCTCCGCGTAAGCATTTAGCACCCTCTCTTTTCCGGCAAAGGCACATACGAGCATTAACAGCGTTGATTTCGGAAGATGAAAGTTCGTTATCAACGCTTCAACGACTTTAAACTTGTAGCCGGGGTATATGAACAAAGACGTTTCACCCCTACCCGGCTTTACCTTTCCCCTTTCGTCCGCACAACTTTCTAAAGTTCTCACGACGGTTGTTCCGACCGCTATGAGTCTGCCCTTTCTGTTGTTTATAACTTCTGCGGTTTCTTCGGAAACGTAAAAGACTTCGGGGTCAAGTTTGTGTTCTTCAACGACTTTCGTTTTGACGGGTTTGAAAGTTCCAGGACCAACATGAAGGGTTATCGGGACGATTTTCACGCCTTTTTCTACGATTTTCTTTACGAGTTCTTCGGTAAAGTGAAGTCCCGCAGTGGGAGCAGCAACCGCTCCCTCCTCTCTGGCAAAAATAGTCTGATAGTTTGTTCTGTCCTCTTCTTTTTCTTCTCTTTTTATGTATGGAGGGAGCGGAACATGACCGATTTTGTTGACAATTTCCAAAACTTTATCCTTGTCCGCATTAAACTCAACGATTCTTTTTCCTTCTTCGCAAACTTCTACCACTTTACAAGTTAATCCATTTTCAAAAATTACGACCTTTCCCGGTTTTAACTTTCTGGAAGGTTTTGAAAGAACCTCCCACAGGTTATCCTGCACGTGCCTTACCAGTAAAACCTCAACCTTTCCGCCCGTTTTTGTTCTTCCAAAAAGTCTTGCGGGAATGACTTTTGTGTTGTTAACAACGAGAACATCCCCCTCCCTGAGGTAAGAAACAATGTTTTTGAAAATCGTATGCTCTATCTTTCCGGAATCTCTATGAAGAACCAACAACCTTGAAGAATCTCTCGGTTTTGCCGGTTCTTTCGCTATGAGTTCTTGCGGAAGTTCATAGTCAAACTCATCCACAAGCATTACTTAACCTTACGGTAAATCAACTTAACCAAGTCCTTTAACCTTGCGGAGTATCCCCACTCGTTGTCATACCACGCAAGCACTTTAACGAGGTTTCCTCCGATTACATCCGTGCATTTGCCGTCAACAATCGCAGAGTGAGTATCCCCAATGAAGTCAACGGAAACGAGTTCTTCTTCGGTGTAAGCAAGAATTCCCTTCAGTGTAGTTTCGGACGCTTCTTTTAAAGCCCTGTTTACCTCTTCTATGCTCGTTTCTCTTTCAACGACGCACACAAAGTCTATTATTGAAACGTTAGGAGTCGGAACTCTTATTGATATTCCGTTGAACTTTCCTTTGAGTTCGGGAATTACGAGCCCGACCGCTTTGGCAGCTCCCGTTGTTGTTGGAACCATTGAAATGCCAGCAGCCCTTGCCCTTCTCAAATCTTTGTGAGGAGCATCAAGAAGCCTTTGGTCTGCAGTGTAAGAGTGAACGGTCGTCAAAAATCCTGACTTAATTCCGAAGTTTTCCAACAAGACTTTTGCAACAGGAGCAAGGCAATTGGTTGTGCAAGAAGCGTTTGAAATGACCTTGTGCTTTGAGGGGTCAAGTTCTCCGTCGTTAACTCCAATCACCACGGTTATGTCCGGTTCTTTTGCAGGTGCGGAAATAACAACCCAATTCGCTCCAGCATCAAGGTGTTTGCTTGCAAGTTCTTTGCTTCTAAACTTTCCGGTAGATTCAAGGACTACCTCAACACCCAGTTCCTTCCATGGAAGTTTTGATGGGTCAGGTTCTGAAAGGACTTTTATTTTCTTTCCGTTTACGATTAGGTAATCGCCGTCGTATCCAACTTCTGCGTTGAGTTTTCCGTGAACCGAGTCGTATTTTAAAAGGTGCGCCAAAGTTTTGGCATCGGTCAAATCGTTAATCGCAACAACTTCCACTTCGCTGTCGTTGAGAACAATCCTGTGAAAACACCTTCCAATCCTTCCATAACCGTTAATCCCAACCCTCACCGCCATTTTGACCTCCTTCAGGAAGTATTGGTTCTGTGGTTTGGCTAATTTTACCAAAAAGACTCAAGCATTCCGAATAGTGATAAAATACCTTTAAATGGTCAGTGACAAGTTTTCTGGTTTAAGAGTAAAAATCCTATTTGAGGGCAAAACGGGTAAAGTTCGCCTTCCTGTTCACTATAATCGCTTAATTCAAGGATTAGTTTATTCTGTTCTTCCTGATGATTTTGCAACCTCACTTCATAACCTCAAAATTTCGGGCAAGCAAATAAAGTTTTTCACGTTTTCCCGCTTAATTCCCCTTACCACCCTTTCCGTTAAAGGTAAAACGATTGAGTTTGTCAAAGGATTTTATTTGATATTCTCCACGCTTTTTGTAGAAACCGCCCACAAGTTTGTTGAAGGATTACTGACAAGAGGAGAAATCAACTTAAACGGTCAAGAACTTACGGTATCCCAGATAAAAGTTTTACCTTCGCCGGAATACAAACCCCTTGTCCTTTTAAGAACCATCTCTCCCATAACGGTTTACAAAAGAGGCACTGTTCACAGATTTTCGTATTTGTCTCCTCACGATGAAGAGTTTTGTAAACTCCTTGAAGAAAACATTAAAACGAAATTAAACGTTCTCGGAATAAATTCTGACGTTGGAAAAATAAAAATTTTTAAAGAAGATAGAGTGAAAAAGAGAATAATTTTGTTCAAAAGCACCGCAATAGAGGCTTGGGATTGCACTTTACAAGTTAACCTCACCGAACA
>CAZZKT010000017.1:0-18688 GCA_964654625.1 uncultured bacterium | reverse complement strand
AGGTTTTAAAAGTTTTAAAAGTTCTTCTTCAAAGACTTTCTTGCCCTTTTGGTCTTTCAAACAGGGTTTCAAGGGCAAGGGTTTTGCCTTGTGCTTTCCCTTCTTTACCTTCTTCCCGAAGTCAATCAGCAAAAGTTCTGCAAGGTTTATCATGACTCCCCGTCTTTCCGGTTATCATCTTTCATTATACCCTTTTCAAGGAATTTTCTCAATTTTTTGAGAGCCTGATTTTTAATCTGGGAAACCCTTGAAACGGAAACGTCTAAAATCTCCGCTATTGACTTTAAGTCAAGTTCTTCCACGAATATGAGTTGCAAAACGAGTTGTTCTCTTTTCCCGAGTTTTTTAATGGCATTTGCAAGTCTTTCTTTGAGTTCGTTTATCAGGGCTTCTTCCTCCGGAGACTTGACCGGAGAAGCAAGGATTTCCGCAAGGGTAAACCTGTCTGAATTTTCAAAGAGTTTTTCCTCTATGCTGACAAAAACCGCCGCTTCTTCTTTAATGTCCTGGGACTTCTCCTTCAGTTTCTCTCTGACACTTCTTGGCAGAAAGTCCACCTTTCTCAAGTAGTCAAGAATTTCTCCCCTGATTTTTATGTAAGCGTAGGTTGAAAAGCGAGCCTTGTTTTCGTCGTAGTTGTCTATCGCTTTCATCAAGCCGATGACTCCTATGTTGACCAGTTCGTCAAATTCAAGTGTATCCGGCGGGATTCTCCTGTAAAAACCGCTTGCTATTTTCTTTACGAGGGGAAGATGTTCAAGGACCAGTTCTTTCCTTGACTTTGCATACATCATTGTTGTTTACCTTCCCTCAAGAACTTGAACAGCCTTGCCATAAGGCTCTCCTTGGGTTCTTCAACGCTGACGATTTCTCCCGTTTCAAGTTGGGTTATGTTTTTCAGTTCAAGAGAAAACGGGTCCGAAGGAAATGCGTGAACTATGAGTTGCTTTTTCATAAGGCATTCTTTCAACCTTTTTGAATAGGGAACGAGTCCCGCAAGGGGAAGTCTCAAGTTTAAAAACTTTTCCGCAGAAGATTTCAACCTTTCAAATGTTTTAAATCCCTCCGTTCTTGAGGAACACATGTTCACTATCACTTTGAACGAACTGTAGCCGTAGAGTTTATACATTGACTTTATGAAGGCGTAAGCATCGGTAAGAGCGGTAGGCTCCGGGGTCGTCACTATGTAGGTGGTGTCCGCTATTCTTGAAAATCCGATGGTCTGTCTGTTCAATCCTGCGGAGTTGTCAACGATTACGTAGTCGTAGTTTGAAAGGGCTTCCTCAATGTTTATTAAAAATTCCGTGCTTTCAAGGGATTCAAAGTCCATAAAACTTTCAATCCCGGAGAAACCGAGGACGACGTCAAAGTTGTAAGACTTTTGAACAACGTTTTCAAGTTTCTCACCGCTTAACAGAGACTTCAGGTTTTTTTCCGGTTTTACGTTCAGTATTATGTGAATGTTTCCGAGTCCTATATCACAGTCAAGAAGGAGAACCCTCTTTTTGAAAAAGTTGGCAAGGTAATAAGCAAGAGAAACGGAAATGCCCGTCTTGCCGACACCACCTTTTCCGCTGGAAACCGTAATTACCTTGTAGTTCCTGCTTACCCTTCTTTCCCTTACGAGTCTTGCAAGGTTTTCTAACTGCGTGCTCATTATCTTCCCAACAGGTAGTCTGCTACAAGTTCCGGCGTTAAAAGTTTAATGTCTTCGGGAACTCTTTGACCAGTGCTTATGTAAGAAACCGGAAGTTCTGTCACGAGCGGAACGTTTAAAAGGCTTCCGGGTTTTGATGCTTCGTCAATCTTCGTAAAGAATATTGAGGAAATCGGGAAGAAGGAACGGTATCTGTTGACCACTTCAATGGCTTCCGAAGGTTCGTAATTACAACTGACGAGCAAAACAACGTTAATGGGAACCCTTAGTCCGGAAAGAACCACCTTTATTTCACCCAATCTCCAGTAGTCATAATGACTTCTTCCGACCGTATCTATAAGAATTACGTCCAAGTTTTCAACCTTTTCTATGGTTTCTTGGAGTTTTTTGGAATCCGAAACTACAAAATACGGAATGTTCAAAACATAGGCATACTCCTTTACCTGCTGAATTGCCCCGACTTTAAAAGTATCCGTGGTTATTACTCCGACTTTTACCTGGTCATTTAGAACGAACTTTGAAGCAATTTTGAACAAATTTGTAGTCTTTCCGACACCGGTCGGTCCAACAAAAGCGTAAACCGACTTTTCTCCCTTTTTTGCTTTGAACTCTCCGGTAAACGATATTTTCTTTTCAACTCCTTTCACAAGTGCTTCTTTAAAAGTGGCGGTGTTTAAGTCAAATTTTTCCGTTTCTATGTCTATTCCGCAAGATTCCCTTATTATTTCTACCGCAACTTCCGGTTTTACTCCCTTTTTTACGAGGGTTCTTATGAGTTCAAGGGCATCTCCTGTAAATTCTTCAAGGAAACTCGGAGACAGAGGAACTTCGTTTTTTTCAATGTGTTCCGGAACCGTATTAACAACGGGAATGCTCTTTTTCTTCTGTTCAATCGCGGTAACCTTCAGTTCTTTGATTAAACTTTTGATTTCTTCAATGTCTTCTTCAACCTTTTTAATTTCCTCAACGGTTCTCTTTATCGTTTCTTTCTTGCCGTTTATTGCAACGTAGAGCCTGTATTTCTTCTTCCTGAACGGAGGAATAAACCCTTTCTTTTCAACCTCGTAATAGAGAATTTCAATCTGTTCACCCAGTTCTGTTTTTGCTTTTTCTATGAGATTTTCAAGGCTTTCTCCCTCAAGGACTTTTACTTTCATTCTCCTCCCACCGTTCCGATGATTTCAAGTTTCACCGAAGGTTCAACCTCCGCGTAAGATATGACCGCAACGTTCGGTAAATACGGTTCAATTATTTGACGGACAAACCTCCTAACAGCAGGAGAGGTGATTATTACCGGCGTCTTATGTTTAATTATAAACTTTTCTACGCTGTCGCTGACATCTTTTATGAGATTTTGAACGAACACCGGGTCAACGGGCGGAAATCCTTCTCCTTCTTTAACTTTTTGAGACAGATACTCTTCAGCCCTTGACGAAAGAGAAACCGCAACAAGAACTCCGTCTTTGGAATAAAGGCTTGTTATGAGTCTTGAAAGGGACTGTCTCACAAATTCTGTCAAGATAGAAGGTTCTTTCGTTTTTTCTATGTGGTCCGCAACGGTTTCTATGATTGTCATCAGGTCTTTAACGGGAATACCCTCTTTCAACAGGTTTTGAACGACCTTCGTGAGAACTCCGAGGGGAACTACCTCCGGAACGAGGTCTCTTACTATCCTGTATTTTTTGGCAAGGGCATCAACGAGTTGTTTGACTTCAGCCCTGCCAACGATTTCATGGGCGTGCTTTTTGATGACTTCCGAAAGGTGGGTAACTATGACCGTGGGAACGTCAACGACCGTGTATCCGAGGAGTTTTGCCCTGTCTTTAAGATTTTCGTCAACCCAGTAAGCGGTCAATCCGAAGGCCGGTTCTTTGGTGGGAATTCCCTCAATCTTTCCTCTGGTTCCTCCCGTGTCTATCGCAAGGTATCTTCCCGTTAATACCTTTCCTCTTGCAACCTCTACACCTTTTATGAGAATGCGGTATTCTTCTGGTTTTAGTTCAAGGTTGTCTTTCAGGTGAACGAGGGGAACTATGATTCCGAGTTCTTTTGCTATTTGCTTTCTCATGTTCTTAATCTTTTTAACTACTTCACCGCTTTGGTTTTCATCAACGAGGGGAATCAGGGAGTAGCCGATTTCAAGGGCAACGGGTTCCGGTTGAACCACGAGTTCTTCCGGTTTTTCTTCTTTTTTGGCCTCCTGTATGATTTCCTTTGCTTTCTTTTCCGCTTCTTCCATTTCTTTCTCTCTTTCAAACTGGTAAATCAAATACGCACTTCCCGCAACGAGAACCGCAAGAACTGCAAAGGGAAGGGTCGGCATTCCGGGAACGATTCCCATTATTATGAGAGTTAAAGAAGCCATCATCAAAGGTTTGTAGTATCCCGTTAGTTGTTTGAATATCTCGTGTCCGAGGTCCGTTTCTGCTGCAGCCCTTGTGACCATCAAACCGGCGGCGGTTGAAGTTATGAGAGAAGGAATTTGGGAAACGAGTCCGTCTCCGACGGTGAGGAGGGTAAAAGTTTTTGCAGCGTCGGATATTGCCATTCCGTGCTGAAAAACTCCGATTGCAAGTCCCCCGAGAATGTTTATGAGGGTTATTATTATTCCCGCAATGGCATCTCCCCTTATGAACTTTGAAGCACCGTCCATTGCTCCGTAAAAGTCCGCTTCTCTTGCGATAAGTTCCCTTCTTCTCTGGGCTTCCTTCTCGTCAATGAGTCCTGCGTTCAAATCCGCGTCAACACTCATCTGCTTTCCGGGCATCGCATCAAGGGTGAACCTTGCTGCAACTTCGGAAATCCTTTCCGTTCCCCTCGTTATCACGACGTAGTTTATGACAACGAGAATCAGGAAAACGACGATTCCTATTACGTAGTTTCCACCTACTACGAACTCTCCGAAGGCTTTTATCACCTTTCCCGCAGCGTCCGTTCCCTCGTGTCCGTGAAGAAGAATTCTCCTCGTGGTGGCAACGTTCAGGGAAAGTCTTAAAAGGGTTGCCATTAAGAGCAACGAGGGAAACGAAGAAAGTTCTAACGGATGGTTGATGTAAACGGTTACCATCAAAATCACGAGGGAAAAGGTAATGCTGGTCGTCAGAAGAATGTCAAGCATTGCCGGAGGTATTGGAAGAACCATTGAAGCGAGTATTGCAAGAATGAGGACAACAAAAACTATGTCCGAATATCTGTAAACCCTGTGATAGTGTAGAACCAGTCCGCTTTCCCTCATTACTTTAACTTACCGTATGCTTTTACTGCTTCTTCAACGAGGTTTGCAATTCCGAGGGACTTCTTTTCAGCAAGAACTTTTGCCACTTCCATGAAAAACATGTCGGTGTATAACTTGTAAGAAAACGAGTTGAAAATTCCCTGGAAGGAAGAGTTTTCTGCCTCCTTCAAAAACATTCTCAAAAACAGCGCTTCAAACTCCTTGGAAATCTCCTTCAGTTCCCTTATCCTTTCAAGGGAAGCAATGTCCCAGTAAGCAGAGAGTTGAGAATCCAACTTAATCATTTCAAAACCTCACATTATTATGAGTTTTGCATGAATTTTTCCGGCGGTTTTGATTGCTTGAATTATCGCTATGAGGTCTCCCGGAGAAACCCCCAGTTCGTTAAGTGCTTCAACGAGGTCTCTTAGAGAAGGAGACTCTATTGCGAAAATCCTTCCGTATTCTTCCTTTACGGTTGTCTTTGCGGTTTGAACCACGGTAGTGTTTCCGCTTGAAAAGGGAGGCGGTTGAGAAACAATCGGCGTTTTCGTTATGGAAACGTAAATGTTTTCGTGGGCTACAAACACGGGTGGGTCAATCTTTACATCTCCGCTCATTATGACCGTTCCGGTTCTTTCGTAAATGACTATGGTCGGTTCGGGAGCGGTGTTTATTTCAATGTCTAAAAGTTCGGAAATGAACCTGACCTTGTCCTTAACTCCCCAAGGATATCTGACAATAACGGTGGAAGGGTCAATCGCTCTTGCGATTTCCATTTCAAAGTGTTTGTTTATTGCGGTTGCTATTTCGGAAGCAAGGGAGAAACTGGGATGCTTTAGGGTGAGAGTAACTTGTTTCTGCTCGTCAAGGCTAAAGGGTAAGGCTCTTTCCACTATGCCACCGTTTACAACCATGCCGGTGGTTGAAAAGTTCTTTTTTACCTTCCCTCCAATGTTTGACTGGGTGTATCCTCCTCCGGTGGAAACGGGACCTTGCGCGAAAGCGTAAATCTTTCCGTCAGGACCGAAAAGGGGAGTTCTGATTAAGACTCCGTTTGCAAGGCTCTTTGCATCTCCGAGAGAAGCAACTTCCACATCAAAGGTCATTCCGGGTTTGGCAAACGGGGGAAGTTTGGCGGTGACTATGACTGCCGCTGCGTTTTTCGTTTTAACCTTTTTGGGGTCAACGTAAATTCCGAGTTTTCTCAACATGTTGGCTATGCTTTGAAGGGTAAAGATGCTCGTTGTTCCGTCTCCCGTTCCGTCAAGTCCCACTACTATTCCGTAGCCGGTCAGGTAGTTATACCTGACACCGACAACGTTAACCTCGGTTCCAATCTTTACGGTTTCTGCCAGTGCGGAAGAAATCAAAAGTAAAAAAGCAACAACCGAAAGCATCTTCTCTCCTAAAACGGCCAGATTTTCATGAGCAACCTTGCAAGCCAGCCGGGTCTTTGATTTTCCGCATAATACCCCTTGCCGTTGTATTCCACGTAAAGGTTTGCAATCTTTGAGGAAGAAACGGAGTTGTCGGGTTCTAAGTCCGAAGGTCTGACTATTCCGGAGATTCTCAAAATCTGAAAATCGTCGTTGATTCTGACAATTTTTTCACCCACTATATACATGTCCCCGTTCGGATAAACCTTTACCACCCTTGCGGATATTGTTGCTATTAACTTTGCCTTCCTTTTGGTTGAAGACTTTCCCGAAAAACTGGTTTTCGGAGAAGTTGAAAATTGCAACACGGGATTGTCGGTTTTTCCGGGAACTTCGTGTCCGAGAACCTTCGGTTTGTTCACCGTAATGTCAAAGGAAGTATCTTTGCTCGTTTTGGTTTCAGAACTTCCGGTTCCTGTCAGAACCTCGTAAACTTTGACCGTTATTATGTCTCCTACGGAATGGGCTTTAGGGTCTGCAAACAGGTTTTCGTATCCGGAAAAAATTGAACCGGGAGAAGGTTTTTCCGGCTTTATTTCCGGAGGAGGCGGAGGGGGCGAAATGGAAACCTTTTGCTGTTTTGAACAACCGAACATCAAGGCGAATGCCAGAACAAGACAACATTTTCTCCAACCACCCTGCATGGCAAAATCTTTCCCGTAGAAGGATTCTTCACTTTTATTATATCTCCTTCCCTACCATTTTCCAAAGCAATTCCGATAATTTCAATTTTAATCGGTCCTTTAACATAAACTACCTTGACCGGATTTCCCCTTTTAACCAAGTAGTGGGGATTAACCTTAACGCTTACCACAAAACTTTTTACCACCCTGCCGTTATCGGTAAACTTCCAGCGGACCCTGAAGTATTTATCACTCTTTGAAACTACCTCAAGGGATTCTTTACAACCTTTCGGAACTTTAACGCTCAACGGAGCGGAAACGTTGACTATTTCAATTCCTTTAAAGTTTTCTTTCAAAAATCTTTCCGTTTTTTCTTTCAGTTCTTCACTCTTTATTACGACGCACTCGTTTTTAACTTCTACTTTGTCTCCTACGACAGAAAAAGATGCAAAAACTCCCTCCTCTTTCAGCCAGTTTTTTATTAAGTGTTCAATGTAAGAAGAAGAAAAGGTTTTTCTTCCGCAAACCGGCAGGTATTCCGAAATTACAACGGAAGAAAAAATGTTTTTTTCTGTTTGAGTGCCTTCTATTTGCGCTATGTCAGAAAGTTTTACTTTTAATGTTGGAACAACCGCTTTGGCTTTTAGTATTATCTCTGCGGAAAATGCCCTTTCAAAGGAAAAAAACAAAAAGAAGAACAGAAATATCTTAACTCTTGAGAGTTGCAAGCGTCCTGAGCATTTCATCAGCTGCTATTATGCCTTTTGAGTTAATCTCGTAAGCCCTCTGTGCAACGATGAGGTTGACCATTTCTTCCACGATGTTAACGTTGGATGCTTCAAGAAAGCCTTGGGCAAGTTTTCCGAATCCTTCTGTGTTCGGGTCTCCCTCAATGGGTTCTCCCGAAGCGTCGGTCTTTACGAGGAGGTTGCCTCCGATGGCTTTAAGTCCCGCAGGGTTTATGAACCTGTAAAGTTTTATCGTTCCGACCTCCTCGCTGATTTGTTCTCCCCCGGTGTTCCTGACAACATAGACCTTTCCGTTGGGACTGATGGAAATGTTTACCACGGTTTCGGGAGACGATATTTGAATGTTCGGATAGAGTTTGTAACCCTCTGGAGTGACGAAGTAACCTTCCTCGTTGAGTTGGAAGTTTCCGGCCCTCGTGTATGCTTCTCCTCCTCCGGGCAGTTCTATCTTGAAAAATCCCTTTCCTTGAATGGCAATGTCCAGAGGTTTATCGGTTTTGATTAAACTCCCTTGCGTGAAAATTTTGCTGACATCCGACAGTTTAACTCCGAGTCCTATTTGAATTCCAGAAGGAACCCTGTTTTCGTCGGAACTCATGACTCCCGGGTCTCTAATGTCCTGATATATGAGGTCTTCAAAGTTAGCCCTTGACTTTTTGAAACCAACGGTGTTCACGTTTGCTATGTTGTGAGAGATGACATCAAGGTTTGTTTGCTGTGCTTCCATTCCGGAAGCGGAGGTCCACAAAGCCCTAATCATGATTCACCTCCCTACACCTTTCCGATTTCACTGCTCCTTTCGTTCAATGCATCAAGAGCCTTCAACAGGTTGCCGTATATTTCAAACCTTCTTTGGGCATTTATGAGATTTACGAGTTCTTCCAGCGGATTAACGTTTGAGTCCTCAAGATAACCTTGAAGAACGCTTGCTTCGGTCGGTTGCGGAGTGCCGATTCCGGCGTAGTATCCCTTCCCGAGGGCTTTTACTTTTTGGAAGTCAACGATTTTTAACACCGCTACCTTTTCTCCTCCCTGGTAAATTTCTCCGTCTTCGTTGATTGTTATGTCAAGGTCGGGGTTCAGGTAGATTTCCCTGTCCGTTATGTCAAGAACCGGGTTTCCTTTTGAGTCAACGAGCATTCCGTCGGGATTTATGAAGAAGTGTCCGTTCCTCGTGTAAACCTCTCCTCCCTTGGTCATTACAGCAAAGAATCCGCTACCTTTAAGGGCAAGGTCAAGGGGATTGCCCGTCTGCCTTAACGCTCCTTGAGACAATACTATGTGCGTGGTCTTGAACCTCGGGAAAATCAAAAGGTTGTAAGCGTCTCCGGGATTGTCGGGAATGTGCTGGGACATTTCTTCTTCTATTACTTTCTTAAAACCGGGAGTGTTTACATTTGCAAGGTTGTTCGCAGTGATGTTGAGTTGTTCTAATGCTCTCTCCCCCCCGCTGGCGAGAATGTAGAGGGTTTGTAAAGTCGTTGCCACTATTCCTCCTCAATCAGTTTTATCCTCTCTTCGGGAGTTATAATCTGCGTAATTTTTATACCAAAGTTTTCCTTAACTGTGTAGAGTTGACCCTTTGCTACGAGTTTTCCGTTGATTTTTATGTCAACGGGCTCGTCTATGAACCTGTCAAGTTCTATCACGCTGTTCGGATGAAGTTTTAGAATTTCCTCAAGGGAAAGGTGCGTGCTTCCGACCTCTACGGTAATTTCAAGGGGAATGTCTTTGAGGAGTTCAATCTTTTCGTCTTTTATCGCCGGTTCTTCTTGAGATTCTTGTTTTTCCTGTTCTTTCAAAGCCTCTTCCCACGCTTGCATTATATCTTCTTGCTGTTCCTGCTGTTCTTCTTGCTGTTGCGCCTGTTGTTCCTTTAAAGCCTCCTCCCAAGCCTGCATTATGTCTTCTTGTTGTTCTTGACCCTGTTGTGCTTGTTCTTGCTCTTTTTGCTCTTTAAGGGCTTCTTCCCAAGCCTGCATTATGTCTTCATTTTCTTGCTGATTCTTCTTCTCTTCTTCTGGCATTTTCAGCCTCTCTTTCTTCTTCCTCTTCTTCGTAAAAGTCCGTAATGAGGGCTGCGTATCTGTTCTTTACCTTTCCGAGTTTTGCAAAGAACTTGGGTATTCCTTCAACGCACAATCTTAGTTTGTCATCCTTAGAAACGTTAAGCAGAATTTCGTCGCCAACCTTCCAGTCTAAAATCTCTCTTACCATAAATTTCTTTCTTCCGAGTTCCAAAGAAAGTTTTAACTTCGTTTTAAGAAGTTTTTCAAGAAGGTGTTTTTCCCACACGGGGTCTTTCTCCGCAAACAAAGATTCCGAAAAGATGAGTTCTTTTATCGGCATAAACATTCCTTGAGGAAAGCAAAACAAAAACGGTGCTTCATAACCTTCAATGTCCATAGTGCATTCAACCACGATTACCTTTTCGTTTCCAGACGCTATCCTTGCAAGGAAGGGATTGAGTTCTATTGAACGGAGTTCAAGCCTCACCGGATAAGCGTCCTTCCACACGCCTTCAAAAGTCCTCAACATAAGGTCAACGAGGTCTTCAATTATCTTCATTTCAAGTTTTGTAAAGTCCCTTCCCTCTATTTTGAACGGCTCTGCGGGTCCTCCGAACATAACGCTGATGACTACAAAAACGAGCCTTGCATCAAGAACGAACAAAAAGTTTTCTTTCAAGGGTTTCATGGAAACAACGCTGTAACTTGCCGGCATGGGAATTTTTCCCATAAAACTGTCAAACCGCGTTATGTAAACGGAATCCTTCGTTACCATACCGACCTGAGGAATTAACCTTCTGACCTCTTCCCTGAAAATCTTTACCCACCTTTCAAAGAGGAGTTCAAGGCCCGGAACCCCTCCCTTTCTTATTTGTTCAACCTTTGAAAAATCAAATGGCTTTACATCTTGACCTTCCGACTCTTGAGAGGTTTCCGTATCACCCCCAAGAAGGGCGTCAATTTCTTCTTGAGACAGGAATTCTTCAGCCAAGATTCCTCCTTATACGAGTTCCTCACTGCCTCCTATTTCTATTTTACCCTCTTCCGCTAATTTTTTAATAATCGCAATGACCTTCTTCCGTGCCTTCTCAACGTCCGACTTCTTAACAAGACCGAGTGCTTCAAGGTCTTCAAGGAACATTTGAGAAGCCCTCTTTGACATGTTTGAAAGGAACTTGTTCATTATTTCTTCCGGTGCTCCCTTCAAAGCAAGGAGAAGGTCGTTTTTGTCAACCGCTTTGAGGATTTCAATAATGGCTCTGTTGTCAAGTTTAACGATGTCTTCAAACTTGAACATCCTTTCTTCTATTGAATCCGCAAGGCTCGGATTTTCCTTGCGAATTTCGTCAAGAAGTTCCTGGGCAAGTTCTTTCGGAAGGTTGTTTACTATTTCCGCGGTTATGTCAATACCGCTTAAAGTCTGTTCTTTACCCGCTCCAAGGGAAGCAAGTTCGTCTTCCAACGCGTCCGTAACAATCTTCAGGGTGTCCATTGAAACCTTTTCAAGCATGGCCAGTCTTTTAATGACCTCTTCCCTGACGTTCGTAACCCCGAGTCTCTTGGGAAGATATTGGATAACCTCTGCAGCTTTCATCGGTTTTATTTGGGAAAGGATAATTGCGATTATTTGCGGATGTTCTTTCTCAATGAGCCTTGCAATGAACTTTGCGTCCATCTTTTGCAGTTCGTCAAAGATTAACTTTCCTGACTCAGACATCATCGTTTCTTCAATGAGCATTTGGAACTTGTCCGGGGGCAACGCCTTTTCAAGGAGTCTTCTCAACTCTTCGGGAGCAGTTTTTAGCGGAGCTATTTCCGCAAGTTGAGCGTGGGCTTCTTGAAGAACGAGTTTTACCATGTCCCTCTTTATCGTTCCGAGGGAAAGAATGGTCTTTGCGAGTCTGCTTACTTCGTGTTCCTTCAAGCGTTTTAAGACGTTTATCGCAATATCTTCTGGAAGAGTAAGAATCAAAATTGCAGCCTTTTGAAGGCCGGTTATCCTTTCCGTTCTTTGTTTTTCGTCAACTTTGTGGGTTTCCTCCGGCACAGTTCCTCCTTATTTCCTGTGGCTGAAGTAAAGAGCAAGAGACAGCATTAAAACGCCAACTGCCAAGAAGAGTATTTCAAGGGGGGTTTTGTATTTTATGTGAATCGCGTATTTGAAGAAGGTTACTATAAGAACCATCAAAACGACTTTTGCGAGTTTGCTCTTTAAATCGTCAAGGCTGTGGATTGCAAGAATTCTGGCGGACTTTTCGTCTTTTTCCGCTTCGTCAATCTTACTTATGAAGAGTTCGTAAAGCCCGAGGGAGAATATGATTAGAACCGTTGCAATTAAGTAAAGGTCTAAAGCGCCGACCACCGCTCCGACGAGTTTTTCGTGTTCTTCAATGTTCAAACTGAACGACTTTAAAAGAATCTCTTTAAACGCTTCGTAAATTTCAACGGATGCGGAAACGAAAAGTCCGAAAGATGCAAGAAGCGTAAAAACAACCGCAAACAAAACGAGAAGCCTCGAACGCCACAAAAAACCCTCAAAAAGCCTTTCAACAATGTTCATTTAAATTCCTCCAAATACTGCGTGTTCTATGTAAAACAGAATAATTGCGAGCGCAACGGTAATAAAGGCAACGGGAGTTCCATACTTCATAAACCTGAAGAAGTCTATCTTGTAGCCGTTTCTTTCCGCAATGTCCGCAGTTACTATGTTTGCGGAAGCACCGATAAGCGTCAAGTTTCCGCCGAGACACGCACCGAGCGACAAAGCCCACCACAGCGGGTCCATTACGCTTCCCATTTGTGCTTCCATGTCTTTTAAAACGTAAGCCATGGACATCGTGAAAGGTATGTTGTCAACAAAACCGGAAATTATTGCGGAAACAAATCCCACGAGGATAATCCCTCTGTGAATGTTTTCTCCGATTTCCCTTACGAGCCAGTGAGCAGATTCTTCAAAAACTCCGTTAACTTCAAGCGCTCCCACTACGATGAAAAGTCCCATGAAGAAAATCAGCGTCGTCCATTCAACCTTTTCAAGAATCCATGCGGGAGAAATCCCGCTGATTAGCGCAAGAACCGTTGCCATCAAGATTGCTATCACTCCCGGTTCAAGACCTATGTTATGACCTACTATGAAGAGGAATATGGTCACGAGGAAAACGCCGACGGACTTTTTCATCAGTTTTTTGTCAATCACTTCGGGGTCAACTTCCCCCTTTAAAATCCTTTCAATTTCTTGAGAGTCCGCATTTGAACTTAAAAGACCCTGAACTTTCATCAAAAAGTGCATAACTGCAAGTCCTATTATGAAGGCTATTATTGCGTAAGGGGCAACTTCTATGAGGAAGTCGTTAAAGGTCTTGCCCGCAATACTTCCTATGATGATGTTCGGGGGGTCTCCGATGAGGGTTGCGGTTCCTCCCGTGTTGGAAGCAAGGACAATGGCAATGAGGTAAGGAATCGGATTGAGTTTTAACTTCTCCGCAATGTTTATCATAACGGGAGCCATAAACAAAACGGTCGTGACGTTGTCAAGAAACGCTGAGAAGACGGCAGTTAAGAGGGAAAAAACCCAGAGAACCCTTGCAGGGGAGCCTTTAGTCATTTTAACCGCTTTTGTGGCAACGAGTTGGAAGAAACCGCTTTTTCCCATTACGGTAACTATGGTCATCATTCCGAACAGGAGAAAAATCGTGTTGTGGTCTATGGCATTCCAACCTTTTTCCGGTGATATCACTCCCACAACGAGTGCTAAAGACGCACCGACGAGTGCTGCAATCGTTCTGTGGAAAAACTTTTCAAGGAGAATCATTGCGTAAGTGGCAACAAACAACGCTATAGAAAGTTTTGCCATTGATTCGTGGCTGAGGTGAACGTGCAAGGCTTGTAAAAGTCCTCCGTGTTCCATCTTACTCCTCCCACCTTTTTATTAAGTCTTCTGCCGTTTTCAAACTTGAAGGTGTTTCCTCTCCAGAAATCATTATAGCAATTTCTCTGATTTTTTGCTCCTTGTTCAGTTCGCAGACGTTTATTCCGTTTTCGGTTTTAAAAACTTTGAAAACCTTGTCACCGGCAGAAGCCACTTGGGGAGAATGGGTCACCGCTATTACTTGGTGATTTTTTGAAATTTCTTTAAGTTTTTCCGCAACCTTTGAAAGAATTTTTCCGGACATTCCCGCATCTATTTCGTCAAAAACCATTACAGACTGCGAAACCTTAAGAACCGAAAGAACGGAAAGTAAAAATCTTGAAAGTTCTCCACCGGAGATGGACTTTGAAAGTTCGTCAAGGGGAAGTTTGGGATTTCCGGAAAACAGAAAAACGACTTTATCGGTTCCAGTCGGAGAAAACGGGATTTTTTCAAAAGTTATTTTGAAGTTAGCATCCTTCATTCCCAGTTCGTTAAGGTTGTTTTTTATGAGTTTTTCAAATTCTTTTGCCTTTTTAAACCTTCTTTCCGAAAGTTCTTTTGAAATTTTTGCAAGTTCTGACTTTAAAAGGTTTAACTCTTTTTCTTTTTCTTCAAGAAAAACTTCCGCATTTTCAAGACTTTCAAGTTCTTTTTCAAGTTTTGAAAGGTGTTCCAAAATTTCTCCGACGGTTCTCCCATACTTCCTCTTCAACTTTTCAATAAGATAGAGTCTGTTTTCTACTTCTTCCAAAGAAACTTCCTCTGCCGGCGTTTCCACCGAAAGAATTTCGCTTAAAGCATCTTCAATTTCGTAAACGGCGTTCTGAAGTTTTGAGAGGGAATTCTGAGCCTTATCAATCTCTTCAATTTCTTCAAGTTTCGCAATGACGGTTGAAAGCATTGAAAGGACGTTCGGTTCTCCTTCAGAAATCAAAAATTCCGCAGTTTTTTTCACTTCTTCAATTTTTTCCTTCTTCTCAAGAAGTTTTTTTAACTCTAAAAGTTCTTCCTCTTCCCCTTCTTTCAGGTCAGCCTGTCTGATTTCCTCTATCTGAAACTTTATAAAGTCAAGTTTCCTTTCTTTTTCCTGTTCTTTTTCTTTGAGTTCTTTGATTTCTTCTTCAAGTTTTTTGCACTTTGAGTAAACTTCCGAATACTTCTTCAGCAATTCCCAGTTTTCCGAAAAGGAATCAATGATTGAAAGTTGATAAGAAGGTTTAAACAATTGAATGCTTTCTCTCTGGGACTGAAAAGAAATTAACGGTGTCAACTTTTCGCTCAAGACTTTTTGGGGAACCCTCGCATCGTTCAAAAAGCACCTGACCCTACCGTTCTTTACCTCTTTCCTGACTATTACTTCCTCACCGTCTATTTCAAATACTGCCTCCACGAAGGAACCGTCTTCAACGGGAGGAGCGTTCTTCCCGCCCTTTAAAAACTCTATTGAACTGAGAAGCAAGGACTTACCCGCTCCCGTTTCCCCTATTACTACGTTGAAGCCTTTTGAAAACTCAACTTCTGCAGAAATTGAAGCAAAGTTTTTCAGTCTTAATTCCAGTATCACCTCAAAAACTCCTCAAGTTTTTTGAGTAGTTCGTTTCTTCCTTCTCTCGTTTTTGCAGAAAAAGGAACTATTTCAACATTCGGGTCGTTAAAACCTTCTCTTATTCTCTTTTCAAGAGAGTTCCTTTCTTTCATTTTAAGTTTATCAACCTTTGTTGCAACAACAACGTATGGGATTCCGTAATAGTCAAGGTAATACTTCATCTGACAATCTTTGTCGGTGGGTCCCACTTTTGAATCAACAAGAAGGAAAACGCCCTTGAGCATATCTCTGTTTTCAAGATAACTTTCAACGAGTTCTTTCCAGCGTTTCCTTTCCTGCTTTGAAACCTTTGCAAAACCGTATCCGGGAAGGTCAACGAACAGAAACTTTTTGTTCACAAGGAAAAAATTGATTGAACGGGTTTTTCCGGGTTCGGAACTGACTTTGGCAAGTTTAAAGTTGTTGGCAAGGGTGTTCAAAAGGGAAGACTTTCCTACGTTTGACCTTCCGACGAAAGCCACTTCCTTGAAAGGGGTTTGGGGAATGTCATCCGGAGTGTAAACGGTTCTGAACAGTTCAACATGCTTTATCTTCATCCTTCTCCGAGAAGTTTGCTGACAGCCTTTTCTATAAGACCCGCGTAAGACGGCCTGTAGCCCGTTTCGTAAAATCTGAGAAGTCCGTTTTTATCAATAATGAACGTTTGGGGAATCGTGTCAAGTCCCGTTATCTTGTAAGCGTATTCCTCCCATGCCCTTTGAGAAGCAACTCCCACAAGGTAAGACACTCCCATCTGCTTGGCAAATTCTTTAAGTCCGGAAATGTCTCTTCCCACATAGTCCACCGAAAGTCCTATTACCACCACCCTGTCCTTGAACCTTTTGTGGATATCCTCAAGGGCATACATTTCTTCTCTGCACGGAGGGCAGTAAGTTCCGAAGAACTGGACTATCACGACTTTTCCTCTAAAGTCGGAAAGTTTGTGAACCGTTCCGCTCAGGTCTTTGAAGGTGAAGTCATAAGCCTTGTAAGCACCCGTGGTTTGAGTTTTGTTTCCGAAACAGTTTGTAAGTAAAAGAAGAAACACAATTACTCCGAAGATTTTTCTCATCTTTACCCCCAGCAGGATTCAATGTAGTGATATGCGGACATTGCGGAGATTGCGCCGTCCGAGACAGCAGTAACGACCTGTCTTAAAGGTTTTTCCCTGACATCGCCCGCTGCAAAAAGTCCGGGTGTTTTCGTTTCAAGGTTTTCGTTAGTCTTTATGAAACCGCTTTCCGAAAGTTCAACGAGGTCTTTTACACCTTCAACGTTAGGAGAGTTGCCTATGAAAACGAAAACCCCGCTGACTTTCAGGGTTTCTGTTTGGTTCGTTTCTTTGTTCCTCAGAACAAGAGATTCAACGAACTTATCACCTTTTATCTCTTCAACGACCCTGTTGAAAAGAACTTCTATCTTCGGATGCTCCTTTACTTTTTCTTGCAAAATTTTTATAGCCCTGAAAGAATCCCTGCGGTGTATTATGTAAACCTTTGATGCAAAGTTCGTAAGAAACAGACTTTCCTGAAGGGCAGAATCTCCGCCTCCAACGACTGCAACTTCCATTCCCTTAAAGAACGCTCCGTCACAAACCGCACAGTAAGAAACTCCCCTTCCCAAAAATTCCTTTTCTCCCGGAACGCCTAAAGTTTTCGGAACCACTCCGCCAGCCCAAATAACCGCCTTTGCGGTTATCGTTTCTTCTCCCGCAAAAACCTTGAAAACCTTTCCTTCTTTAACTACCTTTTCAACCTTGTTGTATTCTTTTATTTTTGCTCCGAACTTCTTTGCATGTTCTTTCAACCTTTCGGTTAGTTCAAACCCGCCGATGCCTTCGGGAAAGCCGGGATAGTTTTCAATTTTATCGGTAATCATTAATTGTCCGCCCGCACTTTTCTCTTCCACGATGAGCGTTTCAAGCATCGCCCTTCCGCAGTAAATACCTGCGGATAGTCCCGCAGGCCCTCCTCCGACTATTACAACGTCAAGCACCTTACTCCTCCTGCAAAGCCCTTTCTATTACCGCTTCAAAGACGGTTTTCGGTTGAAGCCCGACCTTAACGTCAAAGACTTCCCCGTTAACGAACAACATGACGGTCGGAATACCTCTAACCCCATACTGCATTGCAAGCATCGGGAGTTCGTCAGTGTTGACCTTTGCCACCTTTATTTTCCCCTCGTATTCTTCCGCAAGTTCTTCTATCGTCGGAGCGAGCATCCTGCAAGGCCCGCACCACGGTGCCCAAAAGTCAACGAGAACCGGAACTTCAGAAGTAAGAACCTCCCTTTCAAACTCGTCCATAGTTTTAATTTCAAGCACCATTTTTCTTACCTCCCGTTAGAATTTCTATGATTATCCTGGCTCTCTGGTCTGTTATTTTGTAACAGGTTTTTGCTCCGTCCTTTCGAAAAGTTATTATTCCGGCATTTTTGAGAATGTTTATGTGTTGCGACACGGTAGGTTGAGGAATTCCGAGTTCTTGCCAAATCTCCTTCACGCATTTTTCCCCGTCCGCAAGATACTTGAGTATTTTTATCCGTGTTGGATGAGCCAAAGCTTTAAGAAATTCTGCAACCTTCTCACTGTTTTCCACTTCAACCTCCGTTCTAAAAATTTTGCAGTATTCAGTATAATCTTTAATATATGATTATGCCAGCATACCCTACAACCTGACCGTAATCGCCGGTAACATCTCCCGAAGTTGAATAGTCAACAAGTTCTGCCTTGTTTGCCCCCCTTTCCTTTGCCACGATTAAACCGACGGTGCTCGGAATTACTCCGCACATTGATATGTTCAAACTAAAAACCCTTTCGTAAAGTTTTTCCGGAGACAGTTCAAGGATGGAAGAAATGGCAATTCCGTCAAGTTCTTTTGCGGTTGATTGGGAAACGTAATGGGAAAAGTCAGTGCTGATGACCAAAAGCGAATCTTCGGGAAGAACGTCGTTCAAAACTTCCGCGCACTTTTTGCAAGTTTGATAGGAAATCACAGAAAAAACAACGGGAACTATTGAAAACTCTTGATTGGCAACAAATTGAAGAAAAGGGAGTTGAACCTCAAGGGAATGTTCGTAAAGGTGGCTCGTTGTGTCAAGTTCAAAGGGTTCGTATTTTGCAAGTTCCTTCGTAATTTCTTCGTTAACGGGAACTTCTCCGAGGGGAGTCAGCCATTTTCCTCCCGGATAAACCGAAACCGCGGGACCGAATCCCGTGTGATTCGGACCGAATATCGCAACAACGGGAGGGACTTTTATCTTACCGTAAACCGCTCCTGCGGTTTTTCCGGAAAAGATATAACCCGCATGGGGAACGATTATTGCTTTTGCGTCAATATTGTTTTCTCCCACGCACACGCTTTTTAAAAAGCCGGTAAGTTCTGAAGGACTGTCCGGATAAAACTGACCCGCAACTGCCGGATATCTAACCATCTTTTCCTCCCTCAAGAAGTTCCTTAACTTCCTTTAAAAATCCCGCTTCCTTTTCACCTACTATGAACAA
>CAZZKT010000016.1:0-18746 GCA_964654625.1 uncultured bacterium | reverse complement strand
AGTCCGTGTATCGTTTATCTGTAATCAAAAAAACACCTTCAAATCGTTCAAACCACCCATCATAATGACAGGTTGAGGTTGATTTCAACGGCAAGTGTTTTAAAAAGTTGTAAGTCAGGTATATGAGTTTCTGAATTTTCAACAGTAAGAACTCCCACCTGTATGCTTCACAAAAGATTTTTAATGGCTTTTGCAAGTTCGTTTTTGAACTTTCCGGAAACTCTCTTTTCCAAAGAAACTGCTACATACTTTATGAATCCGTGGCTGTCAATGAGAACTACGGAAGGCGTTTTAAGTTCGGGAAGCCTGCTTTTAAACTGTTTGAATAAAAAACTGTTTGCGGTGATAATCGTTTTTTCCAACTTCATTTCTTTTGAGAACTTTTTTGTTAAAACAAAGTTTGCATCATTTACGTCCACCGCAAGGGCAACCGCATTTTCGTTTTCTTTTACTGCCTTTTCCACATAAAAGAGAATTTGCTCTGAAATCGGCGAGTAAATGTCTTTTACGAAAACCAAAACGAGTTTTTTTCCAGCAAATTCTTCTTTTGAAACCTTTCCGAAAGGAGTCATTATTGAAAAATTCGGAGCCTTTAGTTTTTTCAGTTCAACCTTGTAGGGTTTAGCATTTAAAACGTTCTTCTTGAAAACTCTGGGCATTTCGGTTTCTTGAGATGGTTTTCTCGGAGGAAGCCTTTTGGGAATCAAAATATACCAGTCCCCGAAAGCGCTTTCAAAACTCACAACGAGGAAGATAAAAACTAAAGCGAAAGCCATCTTTTTATTACTTCATCGGGTTTTCCGCTTTTTACGAGCGCTTCTCCGACGAGAACACCGTCCACTCCCGCAGATTTTAGCATTAAAATGTCCTCGTCTTTTGAAATACCGCTTTCGGAAACCACGAGTTTGTTAAAAGACTTCAAAAAATCACAAAGTTTTAAAGTAGTTTCAAGCGAAACCGAAAAATTTTTAAGGTTTCTGTTGTTTATTCCCACTATGAAAGCGCCGGCGGAAATCGCTTTTCGGGCTTCTTCTTCGGTGTGAACTTCAACCAAAGGCTCCATTCCGAGGCTTCTTCCTATGCTTATGAACCTTTTTAGTTTCTCTTCTTCAAGAATTCCCGCTATAAGGAGAAACGAAGAAGCACCGTGGATTCTTGCGGTGTATATCTGGTATTCGTGAATGATGAAATCTTTTCTCAAAACCGGAAGGTTAACGGAATTTGCCACAATGCTAAGGTCTTTCAAAGAACCTTTAAAAAACTTTTCGTCAGTCAGAACGGAAATTGCGGAAGCACCTCCCGCTTCGTAAGATTTGGCGAGTTTTTGCGGGTCAAGGTTCGGATTAATGTCTCCTTTTGAAGGAGACGCTCTTTTGACTTCTGCTATTATTGACAGTCCGTTTGAGGAAATTGCGGAAATAAAACTCTTCGGTGGCGGTGAGGAAAAAGCCTTCTCCCTGACTTCGTGAAGTTCCCTTTCTGTTATTTTTTCAAGTTCTTTTCTCTTCTCCTTTACTATCCGTTCCAGAATGTTCAACCTTTCTCCTCCTGAATTTTTCCCTTATTCTTTCCGCTTTTCCTTCGTGATTAACCTGCTTACTTCTTGCTATTGCAAGGGAGTTGGGGGGAACGTTTGAAGTGATTACAGAACCCGCTGCGGTTATTGAATCGTCTCCCACCTTGACGGGAGCAACGAACAGAGTGTTGCTTCCAACGAACACGTTTTTGCCGATTTCTGTTTTCCACTTTGCAAAACCGTCGTAATTGCAAGTGATTGTTCCGGCTCCTATGTTCGTTCCCTCTCCTATTTCGCAGTCTCCGAGATAACTGAGGTGATTAGCCTTAACGCCCCTTCCGAGTTTTGCGTTCTTCGTTTCCACAAACGTTCCGACCTTTGCTCCCTCTTCAAGGTGAGTCCCCTTCCTCAACTTTGCAAAAGGACCGACCCGCGAATCGTTTTCAATAACCGAACCTTCTATCCAAGAATGACTTTCAACGACAACATTTTCACCTATCAAAGAATCCCTTATGTAGGTAAACGGATAAATCACCGAACCCCTTTTAATCTTCGTCTTTCCGCAAATGAAAACGGGAGCAAATATTTCAACGTCTTCTTCTATTTCAACCTCGGGTTCAATGTAAGCCTGACCGGGATTGTGAATCGTCGTGCCCTTTTTCATCAAGTTTTTCAACAATTTTTCTTTCATAAGATTTTCTGCAACGGAAAGTTCGTATCTGTTGTTAACTCCAATCAACTTTTTGGAGTCTTTTTCAACGATTACATCAACTTTCCACCCGTTTTTCAGAAAAATTTCAACGGCATCGGTAAGGTAGTATTCGCCCTGTGCGTTGTTCGGACTGATTTTTTCAATGGCTTTAAAGAGTTTTTCCCTGTTAAACGAGTAAACTCCGCTGTTTACTTCTTTTATCTGCTTCTCCGCAGGACTTGCATCCTTTTCTTCAACGATTCTGACCACCTTGCGGTTTTCCCTCAAAATTCTTCCGTATCCGGTGGGGTCTTCAAGAATCATGGAAACTATGGTCAAGTCCGAATTGCTTTCGGAAAGTCTTTTTATCAGTTCACTTTCCACGAGGGGCATGTCTCCGTTGAGAACGACCACCCTTTCTTCGGTAAGTTCCTTTTTTGCACACAAAACCGCGTGGGCAGTTCCGAGTTGCTCCCTTTGATAAGCGATTTTGACTTGAGGAAACTCCTTCTTCAAGTATCTTTCAACTTCTTCCCCCTTAAAACCTACCACGACAACAACTTCTTTTGCTCCGCTTTTTATCGCAGAGTTTACAACATACCAAATCATCGGTTTTCCGAGAATTCTGTGCATAACTTTCGGAGTTTGGGAGTAAAACCTCGTTCCTTTTCCTCCGGCAAGAACCAGAACGCTCATCTCAAATACCTCACAGAGTTCGGAAACTCCAAGTAATCTTTCAGTATCTTTGCGTGGTCAAAGACGAGTCTTTCAAACGGAATTTCATCGTAAGGAAACACCTTTGCGACCTTTGCATCACTCTTTCCGGTCGGTTCTCCCCTTGCAACGCACTCAAAAACCACGGAAACCGTGTGAAAGCGGGGGTCCCTGTTCGGGTCCGAATAGACCTTGAACTGCCTTATGACAATTACGTCAAGACCTGTTTCTTCCTTCATTTCCCTTATTACCGCCTTTTCAACGCTTTCTCCGACTTCAACGAATCCCCCGGGAATGGCAAGTCCGACTGGAGGATACTTCCTTTCAATCAAAACGAGTCCTATCCACTCTCCCTCTTCACTTTGAACGTTTATGATTCCGTCAACTGCAAGGTAGGGAGTCTTCGGAGGAAAGGGCATCACTGCCTCCTTTGACTCAACTCGTGAACGAGGTCAACCAGGTATTTTGCGTTGTCGGGGTTTGTGGAAGGAAGTATGCCGTGTCCGAGGTTGAATATGTGTGCCTTTAAATTTTCCGCTTCTTTCAAAATGTTTTCAACTTCTTTCCTAATTACTTCCCTGTCCGCAAGGAGAACGGTGGGGTCAAGGTTTCCTTGAATCACCTTACCCGTTAAACTTCCCGCTATGCTCAACGGTGTCCTCCAGTCCACTCCGACAACGTCAACGTCCAGTTCTTTAAAAACCGTAAGGAGGTGAAACGAATTGACACCGAAGAGTATTACCGGAACGTCCGGAAACTCTTTCTTAAAACTGTCAACGAGTTTTTTCACAAACGGAAAAACGAACTCTTTGTAGTCTTTTAATGACAAAATTCCCATCCACGAGTCAAAAATCTGAACGATGTCAGCACCGGCCCGAACCTGACTTTTCAAATACCTTGCAACGGATTCCGTTAGTTTGTTCATCAATAGATTCCAGAGTTCTCTTCTTGTTCTCATAAAGGTTTTAAGGTTTTCGTAGTTTTTTGAACTTCCCCCCTCAATCATATAACTTGCAAGTGTAAAAGGTGCTCCGGAAAATCCTATCAACGGCTTGTCTTTTAAGTTCTCTTTCACGAACTTTATCGTTTCAAGAACAAATCCCAACTTTTCCTCAGGTTCGGGAACCTCAAGGTTTAAAACGTCTTCTTCGCTTCTGACCGGCGGTTCAAGAACGGGTCCTTTTCCCTCTTCAAACCTTACGGAAATTCCCATCGCTTCCGGAATGACGAGAATGTCCGAAAACAAAATCGCTCCGTCAACTCCGAGTTCCTCAATGGGTATCAGAGTGGCTTTTCCCGCAAGTTCCGGATTTTTGCAAAATTCCATAAAGTTTTTTGCCTTTTCCCTCAATTCCCTGTATCTCTTTGAATATCTGCCTGCCTGCCTCATAATCCAAATCGGGGTAAAACCAACCCTTTTGCCCTTTGCGGTTTCAACGAGCGGATACATTCTTAAAATTCACCTCCGACGATTTTCTCCACCTCTATTCTTTCTGCGTCAAGCCACAGGGATTCAAGGTCATACGTTTTCCTCGTCTCTTCCCTGAAAACGTGAACTATCACGTCTCCGTAGTCAAGGAGTATCCACTGGGCGTTTTCGTATCCCTCAACGTGAACGGGAAGAATCCCCGCTTTTTTCAAAGAATCTTCCACGCTGTCCGCAATCGTTCTGCAATGAACGTCGGAACTTCCCGTAAAGATTACGAAAAAGTCCGTAAGGGTTGTCAGTTCCCTGAGGTCAAGCACTACCGGGTTTTCCGCTTTTTTGTCCATAGCGGACTTAACGAGAATCCTCAACTTCTCCTTGCTTTCCAACGACCATTCCTCCTTCTTAAAGGGTTTTTCTTATCTTCCACCACAAAGAACGCTTCAAAGGACTTTTAACCGGTTCAACGTCAAGAATCTTCTCTCCGGAAAGTATTCTCCTTGCTTTTACAGAATATTGGGAATTCGGAAACTTCTTTATGAGTTCTTCAAGGATTTTCTTGCCCTTTAACCTGTTTTTCTTCGCAATTTCTTTCCATTTTTTGATTTCTTCTTCATACATTGCCAGTCTGTTTTTCGCACTTGCCACTTCCGAAGGGTCTTTGGACTTTAACTTCTTTTTAACTTTCTTGAGTTCCCTTTTAATTCTTCCGATTTCTTCTTCGGACTGAACGTCGGTAAAGTAGTATGCCCTGCCGAGAAGGTAAAGAAGCCTGTCTTCTGCAACCAAACCCTTATACTTTTCCTTGATTTCCTCGTATCTTTTTGCGGAAGCGGTAAATTTATGGGTCATGTCGTAAGTTCCCGCTATGTATAGTTCGTGCTCCGCAAGTATTTTCTTCAGGATTTTTATGTATTCCTTCGCTTTTTTTGTTTCCTGAGCCTGTGGATACCTCTTGACGAACTCCTGAAACGTTTTCAAGGCTTTTTTCGTAAACGTTTGCTCCCATTCTGGACCCTTTATCAGTTCCATGTAAGAAAGTCCAAGTCTGAAAAGAGCCTCCTTTGCATACCTTGAAGCGGGATAAAGTTGCAAGAACTCTTCGTAGTTAAGGATTGCGTTCTCGTAGTTTCCGCTGTAGTAGTAAGCGTTGGCAAGGGTTATCCTTGCGATTTCCTGTTCTTCCGGAGGAAGTTCTCCTTGAAGCGCAAGTTCAAGGAGTTGGGCGGTTTTGTCCCAGTCTTTTTTGCTTGCACTTTCCATTGCTTTTTTGTATTGCTGTTGAGGGTCTTTGGGAACTCTCTCACAATTAGTCAGGGCAAAAGCAAACACGCACACGAGCAAAAGCATCTGCAGTCTCATTTTCTTCTCCCTCAAGTTTGGTTTTCTGCAAAACATCTTCTCATTAAAGCCCGCTCCGCTTCTACTTTTACGTTCGGAATTTCCACTTCGTCGTTCGTTTGGGCGGATTCAACTCTTTTCCCTTCCTTAATTATAACCCCGATTTTTTCCTTGACTATTTTCATTCCCGGTGCAACAACTTCCACAACTTCACCGACCTTGAACGGATTTCTGACCTTCCATTTTCCCTTTTCGTAGGTTGCGAGAAAAGAACATTTTCTTATGTAAGAACTCGTTTTTGTGTGCTGGAGTTCTTTTTCCCCTCCGAGAAATCCCTTCGTGTAGGGTCTGTGGCTGACTTTGTCAAGTTCTTCAAGGAAGAATTTAACGCGTTTTTCAAATTCCGAAGGACTTTCTAAAGCAACTTTTATCGCTTCCTTGTAAATCATGGTTGTCAAGGCACAGTAATAAACGCTTTTGTTTCTCCCCTCAATTTTGACCGCATCTACTCCGGCAGAAATCAGTTCCGGAATAAGTTCAACTGCACACAAATCCTTTGAGTTGAAGATGAAAGTTCCTTCCTCAGACTCCTCTACCAAAAAACCTTCCTTTCTTTTTTCCTCAACCACGTAGTATTTCCATCTACAGCACTGGGTGCATTCTCCCCTGTTTGCATCCCTTCCCGTCAGGTAGAGAGAAAGAAAGCACCTGCCGGAGTAAGCCATGCACAACGCCCCGTGAACAAAAACCTCAATTTCAACCTCCGGAACGAAGCGCTTTATTTCCCTTACCTCTTTGAGCGAAAGTTCCCTTGCGAGGATTATTCTTTTAACGCCGACATCTTTCAAAAACTTTACTGCCTCGTAGTTAGTTATGTTTGCTTGAGTGCTTACGTGAACGGGAATTGAAGGGGCAACTTCTCTTAAAATCCTTAACGCTCCGAGGTCCGAAACTACAATTCCGTCGGGTTTCAAACGGGAAACGTCTTTAACGAACGAGCGAAAGTTTTCCAAATCCGCATTTCTCAAAAAAGCGTTGAGGGTTAAGTAAACCTTCTTTCCCCTTTCGTGGGCATACTTTATGCCCTCTTCAAGTTCTTGTAAAGACATACCGCTTAAACTTCTGAGGGAGAAAATCTTCCCGCCGGCATATACTGCGTCCGCTCCAAAGTCAATTGCAAATTTAAGTTTCTCTAAACTGCCAGCGGGAGATACCAGTTCCATTACCTTCTGTCCGTCAGCGCGGAAATGCCCGGAAGTTCTTTACCGGCAAGAAACTCAAGGAACGCACCGCCTCCCGTTGAAACGTGGTCTATTTGGTTTTCAAGTCCGAGTTGTTCTATGGCAGAAACGCTGTCGCCCCCTCCCACGATTCTCAAAGCATCCTTCTTTTCCGCAACCGCCTTTCCTATCTTCATAGTTCCGTAGCGGAACTTTTCAAACTCAAACACTCCCATCGGGCCGTTCCACAAAATCGTCTTTGCGTCAGCCATCGCTTCTTTAAAGAGTTCAACGGTGGCAGGTCCTATGTCAAGCCCCATCATGGTCTCCGGAATTTCCTTGTAGGTGGTAAGTTTGGTGTGGGCCACGGGAGAAAACTCGTCCGCATTGTTGCTGTCAACCGGCAAATACAGTTTTACGCCGTTGCCTTCCGCTTTTCTCACTATTTCCTTTGCTGTGTCCAAAAGGTCTTCCTCAACCAGCGACTTTCCAACGCTGTATCCCATGGCTTTCAAGAACGTATAAGCCATTCCTCCGCCGATGAGAATTTTGTCCGCAACCTTTAAAATGTTCTCAATAACTTCAAGTTTTCCGGAAATCTTTGCACCGCCTATGATTACAACCAAAGGTCTTTCGGGATTTTCAAGAGCCATTTGAAGATACTTTATTTCCTTTTCAATCAGAAAACCGGCCACCGCAAGTTTCACGAACTTTGCGATTCCGTAAGTGGAAGCGTGCTTTCTGTGGGCAGTTCCGAAAGCGTCGTTTACGTAAATGTCCGCAAAACTCGCAAGTTCCTTTGCAAACTCGGGGTCGTTTTTCGTTTCTCCCTCGTAAAATCTTATGTTTTCAAGAAGTGCAACCTCGCCGGGTTTAAGGGACTCAACTGCCTTTCTTGCCTCTTCACCGACGGCAGTAGGGATGAACTTGACCTCTCTTTCAAGAAGCCTTGAAAGTCTTTCCGCTACCGGTCTCAGGGAATACTTTGGGTCTTTGCCTTTCGGTCTGCTCAAGTGAGAACACAGAATCACTTTTGCGGAATGGTCTATGAGGTAGTTTATCGTGGGAAGGACAGCCCTTATGCGTTTGTCGTTTTGAATAACGCCGTTTTCAATGGGAACGTTGAAGTCAACCCTTACAAAAACCTTCTTCCCTTTAAGTTCTTCCTTCGGAATATCCTTGAGCGTCAACTTGGGCAGAGAATTTCCCTTCATTTTCCCACCACCCCTTCAGGATTTTTTCCGCAGGTTCCGGCAGGAAAAATTTTATACTTTTTCCCTGTTTAAGTCTTTTTCTTATTTCCGTTGAACTGATTTCAATCCTCCTGCAGTTGTAAACAACAACGTCCCATTCCTTGAAAATCTCCTTAGCACTTCCTTCTGTTTCACAGATTTTTAAGTCTTTCCTTAAAGCCTTTAACACTTCCCTCCACTTGTTGTCGGTTCCCGGTCGTTTCAAAACCAAAAGTTTTGAAATTTCCAGAATTTTTTCGGGATTTTTCCACTTGGGCAAACTTGAAACAGAGTCGGTTCCAACCATAAAAACGGGTTTTTCCCCGTAGGTTCTAACGAATTCCTCTAAGGTATCAACGGTGTAAGAAACTCCTCCCCTTCTTATTTCACAGTCCCAGACCTTCATTCCCTTTTCATAAGAGGTGCAAACTTCAAGGAGTTTAAGCCTGATTTCTGCCGGAAGGAAAAGTTTTCCCTTTAGCGGTTGAAGGTTTGCCGGAACAAACAGAACTTCTTCAAATCCGAATTTTTCCAGAACGTCCCTTGCTATCAGCAGATGCCCGATATGAACCGGATTGAAACTTCCTCCGAACAGAACTCTTTTGAACATTGTTCCGCCGAATGTTGAATTTTCGGGCTTATATTATAGTTCATTCAAAACACAAATTTGCTATAATCCCGCTGGACTTTTGAAAACGGGAGGTCTGGAAAAGTGGGAATGACGATTACTCAAAAGATTCTGGCGGAACACGCTGGAAAGAAGGAAGTTTATCCCGGAGAACTGATAACCTGCAAGGTTGACATTGCTCTTGCAAACGACGTTACTGCTCCAATAGCAATAAAAAGACTTGAAGAAGCGGGCATAGACAAGGTTTGGGACAGGGAAAAAATAGCGCTCGTTCCCGACCACTTCACTCCAGCAAAGGACATTAAATCCGCAGAGCAAGTGAAAATGATGAGAATCTTTGCAAAAAAGCACAACATAAAACACTTTTGGACCGAAGGAAGAGTAGGTATTGAACACGTTTTGCTTCCGGAAGAGGGAGTTGTTCTGCCGGGGGATTTGGTTATCGGTGCGGACTCTCACACTTGCACTTACGGTGCTTTGGGGGCTTTTTCTACCGGAGTCGGTTCAACGGACATTGCTTACGCTTGGGCTACCGGAGAAATCTGGCTCAGAGTCCCAGAACAAATGAAGTTCGTTTATTACGGAAAACCCAAGAAGTGGGTTTGCGGAAAAGACATAATCCTTTACGTAATAGGAAAGATTGGCGTTGACGGAGCGCTTTACAAAACCATGGAACATACCGGAGAAGCAATCAAGTATCTTTCAATGGACGACAGGTTTACGATTTGCAACATGGCGGTGGAAGCGGGTGCCAAGAACGCGGTGATAGAACCGGACGAAATTACGGTTGAATACGTTAAACAAAGGGCCAAAAGAGACTACAAGTTGTATCGTTCGGACCCGGACGCTCAATACAGCGAAGTTTACGAAATAAACGTTTCCGAAATTGAACCTCTCGTAGCCCTACCGCACCTTCCTTCAAATGTTAAACCTGCAAAAGAATGCACGGACATTCGCATAGACCAAGTGGTGATAGGTTCGTGCACGAACGGAAGAATTACAGACCTTGAAATCGCAGGCAAGATACTCAAAGGCAAAAAAGTCCACAAAGACGTCAGGTGCATAATAATCCCCGGCTCTCAAAGGGTTTACAAAGAAGCCCTCAAGAAAGGCTTAATAGACATTTTCATTGAAGCAGAATGCGTGGTTTCTCCTCCGACTTGCGGACCGTGTCTCGGAGGACACATGGGTATTTTGGCAGAAGGAGAAAGGGCGGTGGCAACTACTAACAGAAACTTCGTAGGAAGAATGGGACATCCAAAGAGTGAAGTTTATCTTGCATCTCCCGCAGTTGCAGCTGCATCTGCAGTTTTGGGAAGAATAGCGCACCCGGATGAAGTCGTGAGCGGTGAGGACTGATATTCTGGTGCTGTTGGCTCTCTTTTTGGCACTTTACAGGATATCGGTTTATCCCGTTCAAAAAGAGGTTGAGGCAAAAAGAAAACTCCTTAACACGCTTAAAAAAGAACTAAAAGTCAAGGGAAAGACGAAAACGGTCAAAGTGGAAGGCACTTATCCCGAAAAGCATTGCTCTGACGTTTCTTTTGTCAGAAACGGCTTGATTGGTTTTCAAAGGAACGGAGAAGCGGTCTTTCTAAAACTTTCTACCGGTTATTCAGAACTTGTGAAGGCCTTGAGTTCCCTTGAAAACTGCGGATGTGTTGCAGAACTTACCTTGGGAAGAAGCAATGAGAGTAAAGGCAAAGTTCTTGCTGATGTTGTTGTTAACCTTAGCATGCCCTAACTTTTCCGCTTTTTCGGTAGAAAACCCTTTTTCTCCGCTAACTCAAACCGAAAACAAAACCCGAACAACCTCTGGGAAAGACCTTCAACTTCACTTTGTAAACGCTGACTTGAAGGAGGTAATTTCCTACATTGCTGAACGTTCAAATTTGAACGTAATTTTCGGAGAGGACGTAAAAGGAAAGGTCAGCGTGATTTTCAAAAAACCTGTGGACTGGAAAACCGCTTTGACTGCCGTTCTTGAACGGGCAGGATACGAATGGGAAAAGAAGGGAGACTTCGTTTTTATCAAGAAGAAAAAAGAGGAGAAAAGGAACTGTAAGGTTTTGAGTTTTCCGGTAGAGAATCCTGACGTTGAAAAGATTAAAGAGGTCATTAAAGAAACTTTTGGAGATAAAGTTGAGGTGGTTTCCGCAGAAGGATTTGAGCGGATTTTCGTAAGAGTGTGTGAAGAAGAACTTGAAAAAGAAGTTTTGAAAGTTCTCGGAGATTTGAGTTCAAAACCTCTTCAGGTAGAAATAAGGGCAAGAATCGTTCAGATTGAGTCTTCTGCGGAAAAAAACCTCGGAATTAACTGGAACTTCAAAGGGGGCAGGGCAAGCGTTTCTTTTAATCCGGAAAGTTTTCCTACGTTTACTTTCGGAATTCTTGACAAGGCTCAAACCGCAATTTTTGAGGCAAACCTTAAGGCACTTGAAGTGGAAGGAAAACTGAAGGTCCTTTCTTCTCCTCACGTAATCACCCTCAACGGAAAGGAAGCAGTCATAGAGCAAGGCATAGAGATTCCATACAAAGAAGTTTCAATAACGAACGCCGGAGCAACGACATACAATTTGAAATTTAAAAAGGCTTCCCTAATTTTGAAAGTAAAACCCGTCGTTCTTCCGGACCGTAAGATTATGATGGAAGTTGAAGTGAGGAAAGACTCTCCGAATTACGAATACATCAGCGCTACCGGCGGGAAAGAACCCGCAATCAACACGAGGAACGTTAGGTCCGTCGTTGTAGTCCGCGGAGGAGAAACCCTCGTAATAGGCGGAATCAAGGAAACGGAGGAGGGAGAGGTTAAAAGGAAAGTGCCGGTAATTTCCGAAGTTCCGTTGTTCGGAAAGGTGTTCGTGTCAAAAGACGTGAAGAAAACGAACAAAAACCTTTTGATAATGATAACTCCCGTTTTGAGAGAACTGTAATGAACGGTTTTATAGTCGTTGACAAACCCAAGGGGTTAACTTCAACGGAAGTTGTAGAAAGGATAAGAAAAATTACCGGTGAAAAAGCAGGACACACCGGAACTCTTGACAGACTTGCCACCGGAGTTTTGATAGTTGCCCTCGGAAAGGCAACAAAACTTTCCAGTTTCGTTTCAAAACAGGACAAGTGCTACATAGTAAAGGGAATCTTCGGACTTGACAGTCCTTCCTACGACCTTGACCATCCGGAAGTTAAAAAGGTTGAGTGCAAAAGCATTGAGCGGGAAGAACTTGAAAGAGCAATATCTTCCTTCAAAGGAAAGTTCCTTCAAAAGCCACCCCCGTATTCTGCGGTTAGAATAAAGGGAGCAAGGGCCTACGAGTATGCAAGAAAGGGCTTGAAAGTAGAACTTAAGGAAAGAGAAGTTGAGGTTTATCAAATAAGTTTGCTGGACTTTTCTTTTCCGGAGTTTACCGTTAGCATTTGTTGTTCTTCCGGAACTTATGTAAGGAGTATCGTTCACGACATAGGAAAAATCCTGAACTGTCCGGCGGTTGTCGGGGAACTCAGAAGGACTAAAGTAGGGAAAGTAGGTCAGGACAGGGCGATTCCTCTTTCGGAGATAAACGAAGAAAACTTTGCTTCTTTTGTGCTAAAACCGCAAGAGGTTCTTGACTTTCCGATTTTTGAACTTTCCGAAGAAACTTTCAAAAAGTTCACAAACGGCGTTAAAATACCCGTAAAGTTGAACAACGGGTTTTACTCCGCGATTTTTAAGGGAAGATTCGTGGGTGTGGGAAAGGTTGAATCGGGAGTTTTGAAACCCGTAAAAGTGTTGGAGCGTTAAATGAGGATTCACGTTGTTGGCATCGGCGGAATCGGAATGTCCGGCATTGCCATCCTGTTAAAGGAAAGGGGATACGAAATCACCGGTTCTGACGTTAAAGAAAGTCCCATGGTCAAGAAGTTGAAAGAGTCCGGAATAAGGGTTTGGATAGGACATGAAAGGAAAAACGTTCACGGTGCGGACGTTGTAGTAAGGTCTTCTGCGGTTAAGGACGACAACGTTGAGGTTGAAGAAGCGAAAAGACTCGGAATACCGGTTTTGAGCAGGGCTGAAATTCTTGCGGACATAATGAAACTCAAGGAAGGAATAGCGGTTGCCGGCACCCACGGCAAAACCACAACGAGTTCCATGATAGCAACCGTTTTCTGGAATGCCGGTTTTAATCCGACGATTCTCGTTGGGGGAAGGCTTCCTTTTCTTGGAGGAATCAACGCTTCTGAAGGAAAAGGAAAGTGGATAATTGCAGAAGCGGACGAAAGCGACGGAACGTTCTTAAAGTTGATTCCGACGCTTTCGGTGATTACCAACATTGATTCGGACCACCTTGACTTTTACAAAAACTTTGACAACTTGCTTCAAAGTTTTGTGGAATTTGCAAACAGAACCGCTTTTTACGGAAAGGTGTTTTTGTGCGGAGAGTGTGAAAACGTTTTGAAAGTTTTAGGGAAAATCTACAAAAGAAAGGTGGTGTATGGTTTTTCCGAAAGTTTTGATTTAAATGCCAAAATTCTGTCAAAAACTTCGTTCAAAACCACTTTTGAAGTGAAAATGAACGGAAAATCGCTTGGAACTTTCACTTTGAACATACCCGGAAAACACAACATTTTAAACGCTCTTGCCTGCATAGGAGTGTCCGTTGAAGCGGGAGTGCCGTTGTCCGTGATAAGAGAAAGCCTTGAAAACTTCAAGAATGCAAAGAGAAGGATGGAGATAAAAGGAACGGTAAGGGGAATAACTTTCGTTGACGATTATGCCCACCATCCGACGGAAATGAAGGTGTCTTACACCGCTTTGAAAGATGCCTTTCCGGGAAGAAGAATTGTTGTTCTCTTTCAACCTCACAGGTTTTCCCGTGTGAAGATGCTGTGGGAAGAGTTCGTTTCCACCTTGAAGGAAATGGAGAATGTCTTTTTGACGGACATTTATCCTGCGGGTGAAAAACCGATTGAAGGAGTTTCTTCCGAAAAACTTGCAATGGAAAGCGGAGCGGAATATCTCGGTTCCCTTGAAACCGCATGCAGGAAAATCAGCAAGGTCTTGAAGGAAAACGACGTTTTTGTCTCTATGGGAGCAGGAGATGTCACAAAAGCCTACGACTACATTTCAGAATTCCTCACCGCTTCTTGTAGCAATTGACGGAACCGGATTAGCCTACAGGTTCTTTTATGCCCTCAAGAACCTTTCAACAAGCAGGGGCTTTCCTACCGGAGCGGTGTTCGGATTTGCGAGATTTTTGTTGAAACTCGTCAGGGACTTCAAGTTTGAATACTGCCTCGTTGCTTTTGATGTCAGCAGAAAAACATTCAGAACGGAAATTTCAAAAGACTACAAGTCAAACAGAAAGCCCGTTCCGTCCGCTTTTAAAGTTCAGATGCCGTTTATTAAAAGGTTTGCAGAATGCATCGGTTTTCCGGTAATAGAAAAAGAGGGATACGAAGCGGACGACATCATAGGAACCGTAGCGAAAAAAGTTTCTAAAAACTGCAAGGTTTTAATAGTAACTTCCGACAAAGACATGAGACAACTGATAAGCGAAAACGTTTCGGTGCTTTTTACAACACCGAAGCAAGAAAAACTTTACGACCTAAAGACGTTCATTGAAGAATTCGGCTTTCATCCATCGCTGATTCCGGACATTTTTGCCCTTTCCGGAGACAAAATTGACAACATTCCCGGAGTTCCGGGAATCGGCGAAAAAACGGCAATCCAGTTGATAAAAGAGTTCGGAAGTCTTGAAAACCTTTACAAGAACATTGAAAAAACCGGAAACAAGGCTCAAGTTTTAAAAAAATACGAAGCGCAGGCATTCAATTCAAAGAAACTTTCCCAAATAAACACCGAAGTTCCCGTTGAAATAGACCTTGAAAGTTTGAAAAGAAAAGAACCCAAGGTTGAGTGTCTTCTTGAAATTGCTTCAAAACTTGAAATGAAGACCGTTTCTATGGAAGTTTTGAAGTTGTTCGGAAAGCCGAAAACGGATTCTTCAAAAAAACTTGAAGTAGAAACGCTCAAAAAACTTTTGGCGACCGAAGACCTTTTGAATCCACCGGAATGTGCGTTAATTCCGGGCGTTCCACCGATTGTCAGCGTTGAAGAGGGATACTCTTTGGTTTCTCAGGAGGAAGTCCTTGAGATTCTTCCAAAGTATGGAAGGATTTACACCTTCGGACTCAAAGAGACTTACCACTTGCTCGGAGAAAAGGCAAAAGAGTTTCCTTTCGTTGACGTTTCCCTGTGCTGGTATCTTATAAATCCGCTACAGAAGAGTTATTCTCCGGAAGCAGTTTACGAAAGCGTTATGCACCTTCCGATTACATCCGTTGTTGCAAAGTCTTCAGAGTTTGTAAAGGTCGGAAGAAAGGTTCTTTCGGAACTGAAGAAAGAAAACCTTGAAAGGGTTTACTGGGAAATAGAGCATCCCCTTGCGTTTGTTCTCTACGAAATGGAAAAAAGGGGAATAAAAGTTGACGTTGAATATCTCAAAGAACTGGAGAAAGTTTTTGAAAACTTCCTTTCAGAACTTGAAGAAAACATATGGAAACTGTCAGGAACAAAGTTTAATTTGAACTCTCCCAAGCAACTTTCTTCCGTTTTGTTCGGGAAACTCGGTTTAAAACCGGTTAAGAGAACAAAAACCGGGTTTTCAACCGACACGGAAACCCTAACTTATTATGCTCAGCAAGGGATTGAAATAGCAAAACTACTGCTTGAATACAGGAAAATTTCAAAGTTGAACAGCACTTTTGTTAAATCTTTGCTAAAGCACGTTGGAGAGGACGGAAGAATACACACCACTTTCATTCAAACCGGAACCGCAACCGGCAGACTTGCTTGTGCAAATCCAAATCTTCAAAACCTGCCGGTTTCCGATGAGATATCAAAGAAAATCAGACAGGCAATCGTTCCCTCGGAAGGTTTTAAACTCGTATGGGCGGACTATTCCCAGATAGAACTCAGGATTCTTGCCCATCTTTCCGAAGACGAAGAACTCATAAAGGCTTTTAAAAGCGGAAAGGACATTCACGGAGAAACCGCTTTAAAACTGTTCGGAACTACGAACGAAGAGTTGAGAAGGATAGCCAAAATGGTGAACTTTGGAATAATTTACGGAATGACACCTTCGGGACTTGCGGAAAGACTTGGCATTCCTTACAAGGAAGCAAAAACCTACATTGACAAATACTTTGAAACTTTCAAGGGAGTTAAGAACTTCATAGAGAAGGTAATTGAAACGGCTTACAGAGAAGGAGCGGTCAGAACGATTTTCGGCAGGAAAAGACCTTTGCCGGAGTTGTTTTCTCCGGATAAAACTTTGCGAAACTTTGGAGAAAGGGCCGGAGTTAACGCTACCGTTCAGGGCAGTGCAGCGGATATCGTTAAAGTTGCGATGATTAAACTTCACGAAGAACTTAAAGAACTCGGAGGATACATTCTTTTGCAAGTGCACGACGAACTCGTCGTTGAAGTTCCCGAGGAAAAAGTTGAGGAAGGGGTAAAGGTGGTTAAGGAAGTCATGGAAAGTGCCGGCAACTTGAGGGTCCCTCTTGAGGTTAACGTGGAGGTCGGAGAAAGATGGACTTGATTGAAAGGGTTAAAGGTGCCGTTTTCGGAGGGGCGATAGGTGACGCTCTCGGGACTCCCGTGGAGGAAATGGACAGGGAGACGGTCATAAAAACTTACGGCGGAGAAGTCAAAGACTTTGTTCGTTCCGCTCCGGGTTCTGTTTGCCCGCTTTTGGAGGAAGGAAAGTATTCCCATGAAACGCAAATATTCCTTATGGCTCTTGAAGTTTATGCGGAAGAAGGCTTTTTTAACGGAGCGAAGTATGTTGAAAAACTCGTTGAGTGGGTCAAAGACGAAAGGACTCACCGGTATCCTGCGGGTTCTCACATAAATGCGAGTCTCGTTTATGCAGGCGGAGGGACTCCGGAAGAAGCCAGAGTAAAGAGCGTGGATGCGGACGGAGCCATTCCGGCGTGTGCTTCCGGAATATTTTGGTGGGACAACGGTCAGGACGCTTACGAGGACGGAAGTCTTATTGCTTCTGTAACTCACGGAGACGAACTTTTGATAGACACAGCAGGAGTTTTAGCAGTTGCCGTTTCGGAAGTTCTGGGAGAAAGGGTTAACTTTGAAACCAAGGAGGGCAAACTTTCTTTTGTTGAAAAACTCGTTGAATACTCAAGAACGAAGTTTTTAAAGAGAACCTTGAAAACGCTGTATGACGCAGTCAGGAAAGACATATCGGTGGAAGAAGCAATCCTTAAACTCGGGAACGGAAGTTTTGCTCCGGAGGCGGTAAGTCTCGGAGTTTTCATAGCGCTTAAATACAGCGACAGTTTTGAAAGGGCTGTTTTGAAGTCCGTAAACTCTTACGGAGATGTGGGCGGGGACACCGACGCAATAGGCTTTATAACCGGAATTTTAGTCGGCGGTTACAGGGGAGTATCCTCAATTCCTTCAAGGTGGCTGAAAAAACTTGAAGGTTACGAACACATCAATGCCATTGTTGAAAGATTAAAGTTGTCTTGACTTTTTCCAATAGACCAATCCAGCAACCAAAATAACTCCCAAAACCACTAAAGAGAATGCATTAACAAGTTTAACGGGATTTTCAATCGCAAAAAGCTTTATCAAGTATGCTTCCAAAAAAAATCTCAGCCCTCTACCGGCAACCGAAAAAACAAAAAATTTCCAAAGAGACACAAAACAAACTCCGGCAGTTATCGCAAAAACTTTGTAAGGCAACGGCGTAAAACCAGCCGTAAAAACAACAAGTTCTTCGTATTTTTGATAAAGGTCGTGGGCTTTTCTTACTTTTTCCTTTCCGAAAAACTTTTCTGCTAACGGTCTTCCTCCCAAATATCCAACAAAATAACCGCAAACTCCTCCAAGAGAAGAAAATACGGTTGCTACGAGTGCATAAGTTGAAACCCTTTCCGGTTCTGCTACGCAAAGCGCAATTAAAAGCACGTCAGGAGGTATTGGAAAGAAAATAGCCTCAATAAAAGCGTTAATGGCAAGACTTGTTAGTCCTCCCATTGATAGTTTTTCAAAACCTCCAACGCTTCGTAGTCCGTTAGGTCAAGATGAATCGGAGTTATTGAAACGTAATGGTTTTTGATTGCCCAGTAATCCGTTCCGGGTTCTGCCTTCCAGTTGGGTTCTTCCCCGCCTATCCAGTAGTAGATTCTTCCCCACGGGTCTTTTCGGGCTTCCACTTTCTCGGTGTAAGCCTTTTTCCCTTGCCTTGTAATCATTATTCCTTTGATTTTGTCCTTCGGAAGATTGGGAATGTTCACGTTGAGGCAACATCTTTCTGGAATTCCCTTTTCAAGAACGGTTTTAACGATTTTTTTGGCCCAGTAAACCGCAGACTCCCATTCAAAGTTTGAAAACGCAGACAAAGAAAAGGCAACTGAAGGGATTCCAAGGAGAGCACCCTCCATGGCAACAGACACGGTTCCCGAATACGTAATATCCTCTCCAAGATTCGGTCCTTTGTTGATTCCTCCCACCACCATTGAAGGTTTCTTTCCTTTGAGTATGGCATGAATACCAAGATACACACAACTTGTCGGAGTTCCGTCAACAGCAAACCAGTCAGGGTCTATCATTTCACAGCGTAAAGGTCTGTGCAAGGTCAAAGCCCTGCCGACAGCGCTTCTTTCTCTGTCTGGAGCTACAACAACCACCCTACCAAATTCCAAAAGTCCGTTGTAAAGTGCTTTTAGACCTTCGGACCTTATCCCGTCATCGTTTGAAAGAAGAATTATGCGTTCTTCCTTGTTTTTCTCCATTTTGCTTGCCCCTTCATTGAAAAGTCAAAAAATATTCCCCGAAAGGGATATCGTTAGGAAAGGCAAAAACCTATCCCCAGGAGGTAAAAACGCCCAGGAAATTATATAACATGCCTAAAATATAAACAGCCTTTTTTAATCCACATAGGCCACATTCTACGCTCTTTCCCACCTAAC
>CAZZKT010000015.1:0-19783 GCA_964654625.1 uncultured bacterium | reverse complement strand
TTGTGGGTTCACAAAACTACCACATTCGCATTTATCTGTCAAGTTGACGAAATTTGTTTGCTATAATTTTCTCAAGCATGTTTACCTCTTGTGCTTGGGTTTTTTGTCCTCATAATTGCCCCTTCAGGGAGTATTTCTTGCTATTGATTAATGGAAAGGAATAGAATGTTTTGGAAGGTTTACAAATCTTTGTTTTCTATTTATGGGCCACAGAATTGGTGGCCTGCACAGACTCCCTTTGAAGTATGCGTTGGTGCAATACTTACCCAAAATACTGCTTGGAAAAATGTAGAAAAAGCAATAAATAACCTTAAAGAGAAAAAACTTTTGTCTCCTGACAGACTTCTTAAAGTTCCAACAGAACAACTTGAACAAATCATTTCTCCGGCAGGCTTTTACAGGCAAAAAGCAAGGTATCTCATTAACTTTTGCAAGTTTTTAGAAGACGTAGGAGGACTTGAAAACCTGAAAGCGAAGGAAATTCAGGAATTAAGAGAACTTTTGCTGTCAGTAAAAGGAATAGGTAAAGAAACTGCAGATTCTATAATCCTTTATGCTCTTGAAAAACCCGTTTTTGTGGTAGATGCCTACACAAAAAGATTGTTTAAAAGGCTTGGACTTTTAAATGGCAATGAAAACTACGACCAAATTAAGGTGTTAGTGGAAAACGAATTCAACAAACTTGGAGCAAGTGTTAAGGATTACAACGAATTTCATGCCCTTATTGTTGTGCATTGTAAAGAGGTGTGCAGAAAAAAGCCTTTGTGTTCTGATTGCGAATTGACAATTTGTCCTTTGAAGTAATCCCAATTTTAAGCATGCTTGGGGGAGGAGATGACCGAAAAGAAAAAGTATGACTTTGAAGACCTTGTAAGAATAATGGAAAAGTTACGCTCTGAAAACGGTTGTCCGTGGGACAGAGAGCAGACTCACCGTTCTCTTGTTAAGTATTTGATAGAAGAAACCTACGAAGTCGTTGATGCAATTTTGAAGGAGGACTACGAAAACTTGAAAGAAGAACTCGGAGACCTTTTGCTTCAAGTTGTTTTCCATTCGCAGATTGCAAAAGAATCCGGGAACTTTGAAATCGGCGATGTTGTTGATTCAATTTGCAGAAAACTCATTGAAAGGCATCCCCACGTTTTCGGAAACGAAACCGAGATAAAAACCTCCGAAGATGTCCTGAGAAGGTGGGAGTCTTTTAAAAAGAAGAAGTCCGTTCTTGAGGGGATACCTTCTTCCCTTCCCGCTTTAAACTACGCTCTCAAAGTTCAGGAAAGACTTGAAAAAGTCGGTTTTGACTGGTCGGACTTTGAGGGAGTAGTTGAAAAACTGAAGGAAGAAGTGGAAGAAATTAAAAAAGCGGTTTCGTCCGCAGACAAAGAAAAGATACTGGAAGAGGTCGGAGACCTTTTGTTTATGGCCGTTAACTTATCAAGGTTTTTGAAGGTTGACCCCGAACTTGCTTTAAGGAGCAGTGTTGAGAAGTTCAAAAAAAGGGTAAGATTTATGGAAGAGGAAGCAAAGAAAATGGGAAAGAAACTTGAAGAAATGGACATTGATGAAATGGAAGCCTTGTGGGAAAAGGCAAAGGTTCTTGAAAAAGGGGGTGAGTTGTGAAAATCTTGAGGAAGATTCTCCTTCCGACGGACTTTTCAAAACTTTCGGAAGTAGCAAAAGACTACGTCTTGATGTTAAAGGGGGACTTTGAACAAGAGGTTATCGTTCTTCACGTTCTTTCTCCTGTTGAGGTTTCTCTTCCGCAGTTTGATGACCCTTTTGCCCTTGAGGTTGTCAGTGCTTACGCAGAACTTCCGGAAGTTGAAAAGGAAATTCTCAAGAAGATTGAATCCATGTTGAACCAAATCTGTGCGGAACTTGAGGAAGCAGGGTTTAAAACGAAAAAAGTCATTTCCGTCGGAAATCCCAAAGAACAAATCGTTGAAGTTGCAAAGAGGGAAAATGTCAGTCTCATAGTAATCGGCTATCACGGTAAAGGGCTGGTGGAAAAGATACTTGAGATGGGAAGCACCGCAAAAGCGGTTGTGAAGTCTGCGGAATGTCCCGTTCTTGTTGTGAAAGCCAAGCAGGAAAAATGATGGCGGAGGCGGATGGGAATCGAACCCACCGTCCTGCCCACGGCAGGACCACCGGATTTGAAGTCCGGGGGGGACACCAGCCCCCTTCCGCCTCCGAAAAAGTTTTGCAAACTAAAAATTTATATAATTATCCGTAGGATGCACGGGGTAAGAGTAGTTTTCAGAAAGTTTGCGAGCAATAGGGAACTTTACGGGTATCTGCGGAAACTCGGAAATACTCCCGAAGGGAGCGGTATTCTTTCAAAGAAGGGAAACCTCCTGTTCATAGAAATAAAAAACATTGACACAAGGGGAGCAAACATTTTAAAACAGGATGCCCTATCGGTAGGGGCGGACTGTGCGGTTCCGAGAGAGGCTTCAAGTTTTTCCGTAGGGTTTTGTGACGTCCTTTTGATAACGAGCGAAAGGAACCTTGAAAAACTCCTTGCGAAGTTAAAAATACAACCCTTTGGACTTGAAGATGTGGCACAGGAAATAGAAGAAGGTTTGAAAAAATGGAAGAGGGAAAACTTTAAAATTTCTTACAATGGAAAGGTTTTAAATCTTGAAACTCCCGTAGTAATGGGAATTTTGAACGTAACTCCGGACTCTTTTTCTGACGGCGGAAAGTATTTTTCCCTGGACAGCGCAGTTAGAAGATGCGAAGAAATGCTTGAAGAAGGTGCGAAAATCATTGATATCGGCGGGGAATCTACAAGACCGGGGGCAGAACCGGTAAGTTTGGAAGAAGAAATCAGGAGGGTCGTTCCCGTCATAAAGGAGATAAGAAAGAGATTCGGAGATGACTTCTTCATTTCTGTTGACACATACAAGTCAGAAGTTGCAAAACTTTCGCTTGAAGAAGGAGCGGATATGATAAACGATGTCAGCGCTTTAAGGTTTGACGAAAACATGGTTAACGTGGTGGCAAGGTATGAATGTCCCGTCGTTCTTATGCACATGAGGGGAACTCCAAAGACCATGCAGGAAAATCCCACCTACGACGATGTCGTCGGCGAAATTTTGAACTTTTTGAAAGAAAGGATTGAATTTGCGGTTAACTTCGGCGTAAAAGAGGAAAACATTATCGTTGACCCCGGAATAGGATTTGGAAAAACCGTGGAGCATAACCTGTGCATTCTCAAAAGGCTTTGTGAATTCAAAGTGCTTGGACTTCCCATAATGATTGGAACCTCAAGAAAGAGTTTTATAGGAGCGATTACGGAAGAAAGCGAACCGGAAAAAAGACTTGCTGGAAGTCTTGCAACTTACGGCATTGCGGTTGAGAACGGAGCAAAAATAATAAGGGTTCACGATGTTAAAGAAACGGTGGATTTTCTCAAGGTTTTCCTTGCCGTAAAAGGAGCGGACTGTCTATGAACTTCCCCGGTTTTTCGTTCAGAGACGCTGTAGATATCTTCGTAGTTTCGTTTTTAATCTACAGGCTTTTGCTCTTCCTTTCCGAAACAAGAGCCTGGCACATGCTCGTCGGAATTTTTCTCATTCTTCTTCTCAGCGTTCTGGCAAAAATCCTTAACCTTCACACTCTCTCCTTCATCTTTAACAGTTTGTTGACCATAGGAATTTTTGCGATTTTTGTTATATTTCAGCCGGAAATAAGGAAAATCCTTGCCCGGCTCGGTGAAAAGCAATTCGGGGTTTTCCCTTCCGAAGAAGAAGCGGAAAAAGTGATGGAAGAAGTTGTAAGAGCCTGTGCGTCAATGTCAGAAGACAGAATAGGAGCCCTGATAGTCTTTGAAAGGGAAGTCAATCTTGACAACTACGTGGAGTCGGGAACAGAGTTAAACGCTCGGGTTTCAAAAGAACTTTTGATAACGCTTTTCTGGCCGGGTTCTCCCTTACACGACGGAGCGGTGATATTGAGGAAGGACAAAGTTCACAAAGCGGGAGCTTTTTTACCCCTTTCCCTTAATCCTCACCTTCCTCCAACGATGGGAACGAGACACCGGGCTGGCATAGGTATTACTGAAGAAACCGATGCGGTTTCCGTGATTGTTTCTGAGGAAACGGGAAGTATTTCGGTGGCATATTCGGGCAAGATGATTAAAAATCTTGACCCTCAAAAACTTAAAAGGGTTCTAAAAGCACTTATGGTGAGAAAGCAAAAGGAAAAGAAAGATGAGGAACTGGCTTAAACTTGAAAGTTTGACCAAAAGAAACCTCATATACAAAGTTTTGGCTTTCTTTTTTGCGATTCTTTTGTGGATTCTTGCAGGAAACAGGGAAATCATTGAAAGAACGGTTAAGGTTTCGGTCGTTCCCGTTCCGACGGGGAATTACAGAATAGTTGACTTTAAGCCGAAATTGGTTGAGGTAGAAGTTGAAGGTTTCAGAAAGGACATATTCGTTCTGGAAGAAACCGGGAAAGTTGAATATCTTTTGCCGGAGAAAGCAAAGACCGGAAAGTTTGACTTTGAATTGAGCGGTTTTAAGTTTCCTCCTTCGGTGAAAGTAAAGCGGGTTGTGCCGAAAAGTTTTGAGGTAAAGGTAAGGCCCATGATTAAAAAAGCGGTTGCAGTGAAGTTTGTGGGAAAGAACTTACCGCCCGGCTACACATACAGGATTGTTCCAAACTACGCAGTGGTTTTCATTCCGGAAGGGGAAAGAATAAATTATGTTCAAACAGAAACGGTTGACTTTTCCGGGATAAGAGGAGACGGAGAGGTCGTGGTAAACTTGAAGTCACCTTATCCGGTGATTCCGAAGGAGGTTAAAGTAATTTTCAGGAGGGCAAGGTGAAAAAACTGTTCCTTGTCCTGCCGTTGTTGTTTCTTTTTCTTGGATGCGGAAGTAAAAAGAAAGTTACCCTTTACATTCCCCCTGCAAATTCCAAAACTCACGGAGGAGTTTGGGAAAGCAGATACGTTGAAATCGGAATTGCTTCTTGGTATGGACCCGGTTTTCACGGAAAGAAAACTGCAAGCGGAGAAATTTACAACATGTATGCCATGACCGCAGCCCACAGAACGCTTCCCCTCGGCACATACGTCAGAGTTACCAATCTTGAAAACGGAAGGAGCGTTGTAGTGAGAATTAACGACAGAGGACCTTTTGTCGCAGGGCGTGTAATAGACCTTTCTTATTCTGCTGCAAAAAGATTAGGTTTTGCGGAAAAAGGAACTGCCCTTGTGAAAATCGTGCCGATTGGCAGGGTAAACCTCGGAAAGGGAAAGTTTTACATACAACTGGGAGCGTTCAAAAACAGGAAGAACGCAATAGAGTTTAAGAACAAAATTTCCGGAAAGGTTGACACCCTTCTTACGATAGTCAGGGTCAAAAACTACTATCGGGTTCTTGCGGGCCCTTTGACTACGCTGAAAGATGCCAGAAAGTTAAAGAATTCCTTGAGTAAGAAAGGGTTTGAGGGAACGTTCATAATAAGGCTATGAAACCGGACTTTGATTGCGTAATAGTCGGAAGCGGAATTGCGGGAATTTTTTGTGCAAAAAAACTGACGGAACTCGGTCTTCAAGTTCTCGTAATCAGCAAGGACAACTACACGGAAACCGCTTCTTACCTTGCTCAGGGAGGAATAGCGGGTGCAATTTCACCGGAAGACAGTCCGAAACTGCACTACGAAGACACCGTAAGGGTAGGCAGAGGCATTACGAAGCCGGAAAGCGTTTGGGCTCTCGTTGAAGAAGGAGTGGAAAGAATTGTTGACCTCGTTAATATCGGCGTTCCCTTTGAAAGGGAAAAGGACGGAACCTTCAAGTTCACGAGGGAGTCCGCACACTCTTATCCGAGGATTCTTTACTGTAAGGACGAAACGGGAAAAGCCATAACGGAAACGCTCGTAAAGTCCTTCGGGGGAAAAGTAGTTTACGGTTGTTCCCTTAAAGACTTGATAGTTGAAGACGGACGCTGTTTTGGAGTTGTCATTGAAAAGGACGGAAAAGTTGAAAAGGTGTTTTCCCTTTCCGTGGTTCTTGCCACCGGCGGGTGCTGTGGAATCTACGAAAAGAGTTCAAATCCGCGGGCAATCGGAGATGCAACCGCAATTGCCCTGTTAAAGGGAGCGGAACTTGCAAACCTTGAATTCGTGCAGTTTCATCCGACTGCAAACTGCGTTGATTCTAATTGTTTTCTCGTTTCGGAGTCCGTAAGGGGCGAGGGAGCGATATTGATAGACGGTATGGGAAACAGGTTTATGGAAAAGTATCATCCCTTGAAAGAACTGGCACCGAGAGATGTTGTTGCAAGAGCAATAGAGGAGCACAGGAGAACCTTCAACACGGAAATTTTCATTGACTTTTCTCCGATTGCAAAAAGAGGAATAAAGATTTCGGAAAGATTCCCCCACATTTACAAAGTTTTGAAACAACGGGGTTTTGACCCGGAAAAAGAGCCCGTTCCCATAACTCCCGTTGCCCACTATCACCTCGGAGGAATAAAAACGGACACCTTCGGCAGGACCACCATAAAAGGACTCTATGCGGTAGGAGAATGTGCATGCACGGGTTGTCACGGAGCAAACAGACTTGCAAGCAATTCCCTCCTTGAATGCTTGGTCTTTGCAAACAGGACTGCTTACAGAATATACGCTGACACTTGGTATTTAAAGAGGACTTTTACAAGACCCGAACTTCCCGTTGAATGCGAAGAACCGGAAAGTTCCGGACTGAGCGAATTGAAAAAGATTATGTGGGACAACGTTGGCATAACGAGAACGAGGGAAAGTCTTGAAAGGGCTATTGAAAAAATCGGGGAATTCTTAGAAAAGGACAAAACCTTTCCGAAGAAACCTGCCATACTCGGAATTTCCATAGCCATAAGCGCTCTTGAAAGAAAGGAAAGCAGGGGTTGCCACTTCAGAAAAGACTTTCCCGAAGAGCGGGAAGATTACAAGAGAGAGTCCACGTTCACCGTTGAAAAACTGAAAGAGTTTGTGAAGGTTTAACATGGCTTACAGAATCTTTAAAAAATTCACCTTTTCTTGTGCCCATTCCGTTTACACCCAAAGACTTGACCCGAAATACGCTTCCGGAAAAAAGGAAAAGTGCAGGAATCTTCCCGGACACGGACACAACTACGAAGTGTGCGTGTGTCTTGAATCAAAGGAACTGAACGACTCTCAAATGGTTACCGACTTTGCTCACCTTACTTGGTTTAAAGATTTTTTGGACACTTTCTTTGACCACAAACTCCTGATTTCAAGGGAAGACCCGGCGTTTGCGATTTTCCTTGAAAAACTTTCTATTCTTGAGTCAGACCGTTTGAAGATACCTTCTTTTGTAGAATGCAAGGTCTTCATTCTCAAAGACTGTGAAATACTGGAAACTTCTCAAAAGCAGGTAAGCATTTTTGAAGGTGAACTCATATCCTTTGAGTGTAGTGAAGGAAAAGGCGTTGAAGGGGACTTTTACAGCAGGTTGTTCAACGGAATTACCGTGATTTCCTTTTCTCCGACGGGAGAAAACCTTGCAAGGCTGTTCTTTGAGATTATCAATAAAAAGATGGAAAAGTTTAACGTTACCTGCAAAAAAGTGGAAGTTTGGGAAACACCGACTTCCTGTGCCTGCTTTGAAGGATGAAAGAGTTAAAAGAAAAACTGAACCAAGTTCCCGACGCTCCCGGGGTTTATCTCTTTAAGGACTCTGAAGGAAAAGTCATATACGTGGGAAAAGCAAAATCTCTAAAGGACAGACTGTCTTCCCATCTTTCTTGCACAAATCCCAACGAAAAGAGTTATTTGATTGTCAAGAACGCAAGCGACTTTGAATACATAGTGGTTAAAAACGAAAGAGACGCTTTAATTCTTGAGGCGGAACTGATAAAGAAATACCTTCCGAAGTTCAACGTTCTTTTAAAGGACGACAAAAGTTATCCATACCTTTTGATTACGGACGAGGACTTTCCCACGATAAGACTGGTAAGAAAGGCGGATTCCGGCAAGGGGGAAAGGTTTGGTCCGTTTATTCCCGCAAAGAACGCAAGGGTTTTGAAGGAATTGCTTCACAAGATATTCAGGTTGAGAAAGTGCAAAAACTTCACAAAGAGAACAAAACCGTGTCTTCAGTATTACATGGAAAGGTGCACCGCTCCGTGTGCCGGAAGGGTGAGTAAAGAAGAATACATGGAACAAGTTAAAGGAGTTCTTGAATTCTTGAGGGGAAACGTTAAAAGGCACATTCAAACCCTTTATGCCCAAATAGAGGAGGCTTCCGAAAAACTTGAATTTGAAAAGGCTGCTATTCTCAGAGACCAACTCATAGCCATCAAAAACGTTTACGAGAAAGGATGGGCTGTTCTTGACGAGTTTAGAAATTGTGATGCGTTCTACATTGAAAAAGTGGGAAACGTTTTTTCCGGAATCAGGCTGGTAGTCAGAAACTCCATCGTTTACGGGAAGAAAGAGTTCATCTTTGACCCGAAAGAACTTTTTGACGACGCACCCGTTGATGAAAACGTGGTCGGAACGCTGTGGATTAAAGCGGTGTATTCCCAAGATTCCGCTCCGGAAAAAATCTTTGCAAACTTCAAATATCTCGGAAAAGACTTGAAGGTTGAGAGTAAAATTCCGGAGAAGATTTTGAAAATAGTAAGGCAGAACAAACCTCAAATTAAAGCAACCTACGGTCTTGAGAAAATCAAAGAAGAGTTTGAAAAGGTATTTCTTGACGAATTTCCCGAAAGAATTGAAGTTTACGACATATCAACGCTTTTTGGAACTTCAAACGTTGGAGCGTGCATAGTTTGGGAGAACGGAAGTTTTGTAAAAAACGAATACAGAAGGTTCAGAATAAAGTCCGTTGAAGGAATTGATGACTATGCCTGCCTTGAGGAAGTGTTAACCAGAAGGTTTAAAAGGATAAAGAACGGTGAAGTAAAAGAACCTGACCTGATTTTAATTGACGGAGGACTGGGCCAGTTAAACGTTGCGATTAGGTTGAGGGATTCGTTTGGCATCGGGGCGAGGGTTTTCTCAATAGCCAAGAGGGAGGAAATAGTTTACACCGACGAAGGTGAAGTGGTGGAGACGAAAAAATACCCGAATCTTTTCAGATTTTTCACCTCTTTGAGGGACGAAGCCCACAGGTTTGCAGTTTCCTACAACAGAAAGTTGAGGAGTAAGGGAATGTTAAAAAGCGTGTTTGACGGCATCAAAGGGCTGGGAGAGAAAAGGAAGAATCTGATAGAGAAGTTTTACCCTGACCCCGTTGAACTTGCAAATGCCGGAGAGGAAGAACTGGTGAAGATTGGAATCCCAAAAAGCGTTGCAAGAGAAGTTATTGAAAGGGCAAAAAGTTTGGTAAACGGAGGCAGTGAAGATTGAAGTCGGTAATAACCACCCACAAAAACATGGACCTTGATGCCCTCGGAGCGGTAATAGCGGTAAAGAAGTTGTTTCCCGAAGCGAAGGTTGTTCTTCCGGACACAAAGTCAAGGGAAGTCGTTAAGGTTCTCTCTGACTATCCTGACATTCTTGAGTTTACGGATGACAGCAAGTTTAAAGGAGAAACTTTGGACAAACTCATAGTCGTTGATACGAACTCTCTTCAAAGGATTCCGGAAAACGTAAGAAAGTCCGTTGGGAAAAATACGGAAATCGTTTTTTACGACCACCACCCCGGGAAAGTTCTTGAAGGAAAAGCGTTTATAAAGAGTGCCGGAGCGGTTACTTCCGTTCTTGTAATGATGATGAAGGGGAAGAAGATAACCCCTTCGCCGATAGAGGCTTCAATAATGCTTGCGGGAATTTATGCAGATACCGGAAGTTTTTCCTATTCCTCAACGAGTCCCATAGATTTTGTTGCTTCTGCTTTTTTGCTTGGATGCGGGGCAAGCGTTGAGGTTGCAAAAAATTATGCAAACTTTGAACTTTCCTTGAAAGAAAGGGAAACCCTAAAAGTTCTTGAACAAAACCTTGAAGTTGTTGAGGTAAACGGAAATCAAATCGGAATAACCTATGCCAGATTTGACGAACACGTTCCGGAGGTTGCTTACCTTGTCAGCAAACTTCTTGAAAAAACGGGACTTCCTGCGGTTTTTGCATGCATAGAAGAAGGGGGAACGACTTTTATCATAGGGCGTTCCCGTTCTCCAAAGGTTGACGTTTCGGAAGTTCTCAAAAAGTTCGGTGGAGGAGGGCATCCGGAGGCAGGTTCTTGTTCCCTGAAAACAAAAACCGCAATTGAAGCAAAAGAACTGCTGATGCTGGTTTTAAGCAGAAGTCTTGAAAGACTTAAATACGCAAAAGACATAATGACCTCTCCCCCGATTGTTATTCCCGAGGAAACTTCGGTTGAAGAAGCAAGGAAAATTCTGATGAAACACGGGATAAACTGTGCACCGGTGGTTAACGGTAAGGGATTCGTTGAAGGAATTGTCAGCAGGGCTTTGATTGACAGGGCAATCATGATGGGCATAGAAGGAGAAAGGGTTTCGTCAATTTGCGAAAAAGACTTTGCGAGCGTATCTCCCGAAGACCCCGTTGAAAAAGTTAAAGAAATCATAGTTTCAAGGCACCAATCTTTCGTTCCCGTGGTTGAAAGCGGAAAGGTCGTCGGAGTGATTACGAGAACCGACCTTCTGATGAACCTTTTCAGGGAAGAGGAATTCTGGACAAGAGAATCTGCAGAACCAAAATACCGAAACGTTGCGTCCTTGCTCAAGAAGAATCTTCCGGAGGACCTTTACGAACTTCTGGTAAAAGTGGGAAATTTTGCGGACAGGAAAAAAATAAACGTGTATCTTGTCGGAGGTTTTGTAAGAGACCTTCTCCTCGGAAGGAAGAACTTTGACATAGACATTGTCGTTGAAGGTGATGCAACCGAATTTGCAAAAGAACTTGCAAAGACTTACGGAGCAAAGGTTCACACTTACGAAAGGTTCAAAACCGCAACCGTGATTTTTCCGAACAACTTAAGGCTTGATTTTGCTTCCGCAAGAACCGAAATATACAGGTCTCCCGGAGCACTGCCGGAAGTTGACATGGCTCCCCTAAAAAAGGACCTAATAAGAAGGGACTTTACAATCAACGCCCTTGCGGTGAAAATCAACGAGAGCGAGTTCGGAACGCTGATTGACTTTTTCGGAGGACTCAGAGACCTGAAAGACAAGAAAATCAGGGTTTTACATTCCCTTTCCTTTGTTGAAGACCCAACGAGAATTTTGAGAGCGTTAAGGTTTGCGGTGAGATTTCGGTTTCAACTCGGTAAGAATACCGAAAAACTGCTCAAGTCCGCAGTTTCAAAAAACTTATTCAAATTCGTTGAGGGACAGAGAATCTATCACGAACTAAAACAAATCATGCTGGAAGATAATCCCTTAAGGGTTCTTAACAGGTTGAGCGAGTATGGCATTCTTGAAAGGATTTTTGTTGGAATAAATTGGAATCAGGTTAAAAGAGACCTGTTTGAAAAGGTAAGAAAAACGATAATCTGGCACAAAATTGAGTTTCAAAATGCAGAGGTCGGTTATCATCTTCCATATTTTTGCGCGTTGTTCTGGAGAGAAAACGAAAAGAAAGTGAAAAACTGGCTAAATTCTCTTGCATTTCCCGAAAAAGAATCCCTTTTAATCAAAACCGTTTTGAAAGAATCTCCGAAAATTATCAGTTCAATCTCAAAAGCCAAGGACAACGGTTCGGTTTTGGAAATCCTTGAAAGAAAGCCGGAGGAACTGTTAATATTTATCGCATCCCTTTCCGAAGGCACAACGAGGGAAAAGATAATCAAGTTTATGAAAGAGTGGAGGTTCTTGAAACTTCCGGTCAGCGGTGAAGACCTTAAAAAGTTCGGGTTAAAACCGGGTCCCGTTTTCGGAAAACTTTTAAGAGAACTGACGTTTAAGGTTGTAAACGGAGAAATTGACACAAACGACAAGGAAGCGCAATTAGAATTCTTGGAGGAGCGTTGCAAGGAACTTGGCTTGCTTTAATTTCCGGAATCATAATCGGGCTTTCTTTAACAAAAACCGCCCTTTCTTTTTACAAACTAAAGAGCAACGTCCTGTGTTTCCCGAAAGAAACTTCAAGGTATGCTCTAAAAAAGGAGAAAATCGTTTTTAAACCGGTCTCAAGAAAAGGCTTTTTCCTTTACCGCAAAAAACAAGTTGAAGAAAAACAGGAAGGAACCGTTTCCGAAACCTTACAAAACTTTTCGCTAAAAGGAACAATCATCTGTAGCGAGTGCAAAGAAAGCATAGCGTTTATTGAAGTTCCGTCAAAACAGGTGGTTTCCGTAAGAGTCGGAGAAGAAGTTGAAGGTTATTTGGTAAAGAGCATTTCCGAATCGGAAGTCATACTTGAAAAAAACGGAAAAACTTTCGTTCTTACTTCCGAAGAGAAAGAGGAAAACGGCGTTAATGTGAAGGAAACCGAAACGAAAAGGTTGAAAAGAGAAGAAATTTTGGAGGAAATTTCTTCCGGGAAGTTTTTAAGATACATCAACATACTTCCCGTTGAGGGAGGGTTGAAGGTTCTTTATGTGAGAAGAAACAGTTTCATTTACGAGATGGGAATAAGACCGGGAGACATCATAGAAGCGGTTAACGGAATTCCCCTCAAGACTCCCGAAGATGCCTTTTCTGCCTTTGAGAAACTCAAAAGTTCGGAAGTAATAGTCTTGACTCTCAAGAGGAGGGGTAGAGAAATAGAACTCCGATACGAACTTGATTAGGGGGCAAAGGGATGAAAGTTTTTGAATCGGAACTCCCCGGCATCGGAAAAAAGTATTCGGTTTTAACGAGTAACGGAGATTCAATCACGGTAATTATCCACCACTCCGGAAAAAGGGAGATATACTTTGTGCCGGAAGGTGAAGATGAACCGGAAAGTGTTGTGGAACTGACGGACGAAGAAGCAAGAACGCTCGGAACGATTCTCGTCGGCGCTCTCTTTCAACCAACTTCAGACGAAGAGAAAATTGCCTTTCTCTTGAAACACCTTGCATTTGAGTGGCTTAAAGTCGGTAAAAAGTCTCCGGTAGTAAACAAAAGCATTCAGGAACTTCAGATAAGAAAGAACTTCGGAGTGATTGTCGTAGCGGTTATGAGAAAAAACGAAGTCTTTGTTTCTCCTTCCCCTTCTTTTAAGTTCCTTCCGGGAGATACGCTGATTGTCGTCGGAAGCATCGGAAACATAAAGAATTTCGTTAAGTTCTGCAAAAAGGAATAACCATGGAGGAAATAAGTTTAAAGTTTTCGGTTTTTTGTCTGGTTCTTTTCCTGTCTCTCGTTGTTTCAAGAAGATTCAAGGTTCCGGTAGTTCCTTTGTTTATGCTTTCCGGTTTTTTGGTTTCTTTCCTGTTTGAAAACAAAGAAGGAATAGAAGTCATAAAGTTCACGGGAATAACCCTTCTTCTGTTTTTCATCGGGCTTGAATTTTCTTTGAGGGAACTTGAGAAAAAGTTTTTGAAAGTTTTAAGTGTCGGAGCGGTGGATTTTATTGTTAACTTTTTCCCGATTTTTTTAATCTTGAAGTTTTTTAACTTTAAAACTTTTGACGCTTTTATAATAGCAAGCGCTCTTTATCCGAGTTCCTCTGCCGTTATTTCAAGACTCATCGTTGAGTATCGGAAACTTGCCAATCCAGAAATTGAGCCTGTTCTTTCAATACTGGTATTTGAAGACATCGTGGCGGTGATTCTACTTGCGGTTTCGCTCAGTTTTGGAGGAGAAGGAACTTCCCTTCAAATGTCCGCGGTTAAAGTTTTGGGATTCATTTTCTTGAGTTTCCTCGTTCTAAAGTTCTTTAGTCCAACCGTTTCCAAGATTCTTGAACTGGGGAAGGGTTCAAAGGAGTTCGTTATCATATTCGTTTCGTTTGTCCTTTTTTTGTTCGTGGGGACTTCAACCCACTTCGGGCTTTCGGAATCTCTCGGAGCGTTCATTGCGGGAATGCTTTTTGCGGAAACGGAGTTTAAAAGGGAAGTGGAAGAAGTGCTCGTTCCGTTTAGAGACCTTTTCGGAGCATTGTTCTTTTTGAGTTTCGGATTTTCGGTTGAGTTGGCGGGTTTTGACGGTAAGAAGTTTGCTTTTCTCTTTGTAATCTTTGTGGTTGCCGTGCTTTTAAAGTTTCTTTCCGGAATAGCGGGAGCAAAAATTTACGGACTCGGTCTCAAAAGAGGAATATCTTCCGGTTTTATGCTCGTTCCGAGGGGTGAATTTACCCTTCTTCTTTCGTCTGCAATTTCTTACCTTTCTTTTCCGGCTTCTTTTTGGGTGTTTTTAAGTTGTTTGATTGGAGCAATTCTTACAAAAGAAGGCGGAAAACTCCTTTGGAGGAAGAAAAAGAATGTTTTCAGAAGTCGTAGGACACTCGTTTCAACTTGAAAGGATAAAAAAACTCGTTGAGGAGGGAAAGTTTCCTTCAAGTTCAATTTTTTCTGGACCGGAAGGGGTGGGGAAAAAACTTGTGGCAAGGTTGACCCTTGAAAGTTTAACGGGCAGTTCCTTAAACGTGAGGCTAATAGGAGAGGAAAAACCTCCGACAATAGATAATGTAAGGGAGATGATTTCCTGGCTGTTTGTAAAGCCGTCAAGCGGGAAAGGAAAGGGAGTGGTCATTGACAGGGCTGATGAGATGAGGACTGAAACCGCAAATGCCTTGTTGAAAACCCTTGAAGAACCTCCAAGTTACGCATACATCATACTGATTGCGAAAAACGAAAACTCGCTCCTTCCCACAATCAGGTCAAGGTGCAGAATTTTCAGGTTTGGGAAGTTGAGCGAAACGAACGTTGAACACGTTTTAAGAAAACTCGGAATTGACTTTGACAAAAGGGTTTTGAAACTTTGCGGAGGAAGTGTCGGAAACGCTATGAAACTTTCGGAAAGTATCGTTCCGGAACTCGTTGAAAGAATTTCAAAGGCTTTGAGTTCAAACGAAAGGGAAAAGCACTTTGTTGAGATTTCAGAAGAGTTTAAAGACATTTCAAGAGAAGACTTAGAACTGTTCATCAATGCCCTTGAAAGTTATCTTCAGTCAAAGGATGCTTATATCAAGTGGATGGAGGTTTTGAAAAATGCGAGGAAATTCTTAAAATTTTATGGCAAACCCCGTTCAATTCTTGAGTGGATGATGCTGAAAACCTTTGGAATTATAGGGGAGGGTAAGGTTGTCTGAATACAAAGAGAGGATTGTGGATTGGTTGTCAAAAGCAAAGGAAGAGAAGGAACCAATTGAGGTTGTGAGTTTTTACAACGGCCTTCCCATAAGGGTAAAGTTGGGGGTTTTAGACATAGTGGACGGAGGAAAATACGTTCACTGGGAGTTTAATCCCAAACTCCAATTGGCCGTTGAAGAAACCGGAAAGATATTCAGTCCTTTTTACGACAAACTCTACAACACCACGAGAATTTTGGAATCTTCCGTAATTTACTACAGCAAGAACTTTCTTGAAACAACTCTTCCAAAACCTTCCGAAGACGGAAGGTTCAGAAGGCAGAGTTTGAGAATTACCGTTTCGGAGAAAATGCCGATACACGTTCATGTTTACAAGGATGACAAGCCCATTAAAGTTTTGCCGGTTGACATTTCCGAAGGTGGAATCGGAATTGTCGTTCCCCTTGAATTCAATCCCAAGTTAAACCAAAAGGTTAAACTTGACATAACCTTCCCTACGGGAATGAGTTTCAATGTAGAGGGTGAGGTGGTTCGCCTTGAAGAGGCTTCTAAGGGGAAAAGACTCGGATTGAAATTCTCAAATCCCAAGTATAGGCTCATTGAAGAAGTTAACAAATACATAATGGCAAGACAGAGGGAAATTATGAACAAGATTAGGATGATTACTGATGAGTAATGAAACGCAAGAGTTGATAAAAAGGCTCGTTTCGGTTCTTGAGAAGGAAAAACAACTGCTTCTCCTCGGAATAAAAACGGGAAAAGAGGCAGAGGAACTTGAGAAAGTTGAAAGCGAAAAGATAGAAGTCCTTTCAATAATAGCGCAAAAAGACCTTGAAGATTTTAAAGGCTTTGAAGAAGAACTTGAGCGGGCAAGAAAACTAAACGAGGAAGTTGAAGTTTTGTTGACTGCAAACATTTCTTTCCTTGAAAATCTTTTTAAGGAACTTTCGGAAGCGGACGGAATCGTTGACAAAAGGGCTTGAGGTGAGGTTAAGATGATTTCAAAGGAACTGCTTGAAATTCTTGCGTGTCCCAAGTGTAAGGGAGACCTTGAATACAGGGAAAAAGAACAAAAACTTGTTTGCCACAAGTGCAAACTGGCATATCCTATTGTAGATGACATTCCGGTAATGCTCATTGAAGAGGCTGAAAAGATAGAGGATGAGTAAACTCTTCATAAAAGACCTGACGTTTTCGGAACTTGAAAGAAAGGTCGTTGAACTGAACCTTGAAAGATACAGGGCAAAGCAGATAGCAAGGTGGATTTACAAGAAGTTTTCTGACTCTTTCTTTTCCATGACGGACCTTTCAAAGGAAACGAGAAAACTCTTGTCCCAAGTCTTTGAGATTGACGTTTTAAAACCTTTGAAAGTGGAAAAATCCAAGGACGGGACGAGAAAATACCTTTTTCTCCTTCCGGACGGAAACACGATTGAATCGGTCTTCATCCCCGAAAGGGATTGGAACACCCTTTGCGTTTCAACCCAAGTGGGTTGTCCTATCGGTTGCAGTTTTTGTCTTACCGCAAGGAGCGGTTTTGTAAGAAACCTGACCACCGCAGAAATCATTGACCAATACATTCAGGTTCAAAGAGACATCAGCTTGGAAAAAAGGATTTCAAACGTTGTGTTTATGGGAATGGGAGAGCCTTTTTTGAACTTTGAGAATGTCAAAAAAGCGATTGAAATAATGACGGATTCAAACATGCTTGACCTTTCAACAAGAAAAATTACCGTTTCAACGGTTGGAATCGTTCCCGGAATTTTAAGAATGGCAAAGGAGATGAAAAAAGTTAAACTCGCAGTGTCTCTTCATGCGGTTTCGGACGAAGTCAGAAACGAATTGGTTCCCGTAAACAAAAAGTATCCCATAAAAGAACTCCTGAAAGCACTAAGACAGTATCCTACGGACAGCGTAAGAAGGATAATGATTGAATACGTAATGCTTAAAGGAGTAAACGATTCCGAAGAAGATGCACAAAAACTCGTAAAACTTTTAAAAGGTTTGAAAGTTAAGGTTAACTTGATACCGTTTAATCCGTTTCCCGGCAGTCCTTATGAGCCCTCTCCGATGGAGAGGATATTGAAGTTTCAAAAAATCCTCTGGGACAACAACATTTCTGCGTTCATAAGGGAATCAAGGGGAAGGGATATATCTGCAGCTTGCGGAATGCTAAAAGTAAGGGAGGTGTCATGCCAAAGGTTATCCTCGTCAGGCACGGAAAGACCCGCTGGAACGAAGAGGGAAGATATCAAGGAAAGGTTGATGTCCCTTTGAGCGAGGAGGGGAAGAAACAAGCACTTGCGGTTGCAAAAGCATTGAAAGACATACCTTTTTCGGTGGTTTATTCAAGCCCGCTTTCAAGATGCATGGAAACTGCGAAAGAAATTGCAAGGTTTAGGAACGCGAAAGTAGTTCCCGTTGAAGGACTAAAAGAAATAAATCACGGGGAATGGGAAGGACTTCTTGCAGAAGAAGTGGAGAGAAATTATCCGGAACTTTTAAGTTTGTGGAGAACTTCTCCTCACAAAGTTAGAATGCCGGGAGGAGAAAGTCTTGAAGATGTTAAAGAAAGAGTGGTTAAGGATTTTGAGGAAATAGTTTCTTCCCATTCAAACGGAGAAATAATCGTAATAGTGGGACACGATGCGACGAACAAAGTTATTATGTGTCATGTTCTCGGTCTGGGTCTTGAAATGTTCTGGACTTTTAAACAGGCAAACTGCGGAATAACCGTTTTTGAATACGAACCCGAAACGAAAAAAGTCGTCATTCACACCGCAAACGCAACGAGCCACCTCGGAAAACAGATAGACTTTGAAGTTCAAAAGTCTCTTTGACGGAGATTAGATGGCTATCGTAATCGGAGAACCCAAAGAAGTTTTGAATGAAAACGAAAAAGTAGAACTTTCTGCTTTGAACAAACTCAAATCGGTTTTTAAAAGTGATAACTCGGTCGTTATTTACTTCAAACCCGTGATTTACAATCCCAGAATTTCAAGGGAAATTTCTCCGGACATTTTGATTTTCTTCAGGGACCTCGGTTGCGTGGTTGTGGAGGTTAAGGCTTGGAGCCTTGAATATGCTAAGGACTTAAAGATTGACAAAAACGGAATGTTAACCGACGGAAAAAGACGCTTCCAAAATCCTTTGAAGGAGGTCAGGAGATTTGTAGAAACCCTTCTTGATATCGGGGGAGGACCCGCATCTTTTGTGTTTTTCCTTCCCAATATGAACAGGTTAGAACACAAAAAACTGCCGAAAAACATAAGAGAAATAATCCCGGAGGACAGAACTATTTTCAGGTTTGAAAGCGATGATAGCGTAAAAAGTAAAATCTTGCAACACTTGTCTCCGTTTTCACGCAGATTGACACCTTCAGAAGTTAGGTTAAATATGGAAAAGTTGAGGGCAAAACTTTTTCCTTTCGTGAACATTCCTTCTTCTCAAAAAAGTTTGAAGCAGTTCATGGACTATGTTCAAGAAGGTGTCCTTTATGAATTTAAGTCCGGTCATTATGTTTTGAGAGGGGGACCCGGAACTGGAAAGACCGTCGTCTTGGTGGGAAAGGCAATAAAAGAAAGAATCCTTGACCTAAAGGAAGGGAAAAGAAGAAACATAGGAATCATAAGTTACACGAACTCCATAGTGAGCATGATTAGAAGAAACATTGACAGGATATGTTCGGACAGATTTTTGGAGTTTGATTCGGGTGATTTTCTGGTCTCAACCCTTCACCGCATAAGTTTTGAAATTTTGGACAAAAACAAGAAAAGACTTCCAAAAGAAAGTGACTCGGTTGACGAAGTAGTGAAACTGCTAAAGAAAGGAGAGATTTTCATCCCCGAAAAGTTTAAGTTTGATGTTCTTCTTGTAGATGAGAGTCAAGACTTTAAAAAAGATTGGTTTCTTCTCATCAAAAGCATGCTGAAAAAGGATGCCCTTGTAGTTTTTGCGGTTGACGAAACCCAGAGGATTTACGACGATAGAGACTGGAAGTGGAAGGACACTCCTTTTCCCGTAAGGGGGAAAAGAGTCATTATTTTGAGAAAGGCTTACAGGACCGGAGAGGGTATACTGCGATTCGGGATTTCTTTCCTGAAGAAAGACCCCGTTCTTGTAAAGGAACTTAAAGAACTTGAAGCGTGGGAAAGTCTTGAAAGCGCAGAGTTCGTTAAGAGCGGGACTCAACCAAAGGTCCTCGTTGGTGAACAATATCAATTGCTCGTTAGAATCTTGAGGGATTTGCTCAAACAGTATCGCCCGAAAGACATCTTTGTGCTTACCCCTTATTCAAAATCCGGAAAGTTGTCTCTGGAAAAACTGAGGGAAGTTATTGTTAAAAGCGGAGTTTTAAGCAATGATGAAATAAACACTCAAAAGGAGTTTGATGAAGAAAAACTTAATATTTTCAGCTACCACAGGGCCAAAGGGCTTGAAAACAAGTGCGTTATTTTGCTCGGTGCGGACAAACTGCCATACGATGTCAGCACTAAAGCGAAGGATAAAAGGAGAGACAGAAGGTTGTTCTACGTTGCAATGACACGGGCGCAAGAAAAGTTGTTCATAGTAGGTGAAAAGGAAGCGGGATTTTTAAAGGAAGTTAAGGAACTTC
>CAZZKT010000014.1:0-21402 GCA_964654625.1 uncultured bacterium | reverse complement strand
TTTTGAACCTTAAAACCACAACCAGAAACTCATACATCCAACTTATTACAACTTTTTAAAACACTTGCCGTTGAAAATCAACTTCGTTTTGTCGTTACGATAAATGGTTTGAACGATTTTGAGGCCTCTCCCATAACCTTGCAATTTTATAACGGGGAAGTTATATTTAATAGCCAGCGGAAGGAGGGGTGGCCGAGTGGTCGAAGGCGGGTGATTTGAAATCACCTGAGGGTCTAAAAGGCCCTCCGCGGGTTCGAATCCCGCCCCCTCCGCCAATAATGGAGAGGTGGCCGAGCGGTCGAAGGCGCCCGCCTGCTAAGCGGGTGTACGGGTGAAAGCCCGTACCGCGGGTTCGAATCCCGCCCTCTCCGCCATTTTCCCCTCAAGTCAAATGGCAAAGGAAAAGTCCTACTACGTATGTCAGAACTGCGGATACAGGACTCCCCGTTGGAGCGGAAAGTGTCCCGAATGCGGAGAGTGGGGAAGTTTAGTTGAGGAGTTACAAAAAACTTCTCCTACTCCGAAACTCCCTGCAGAATCTCAATCCCTTCCAGTTTCCCTTTCGGAAAGCAAAATTCCGAAGCGATTCAGATTTCAAACCGGCATAAACGAATTTGACAGAATTGCCGGAAAAGGCATCGTAAAGGGTTCTGTATCCCTTTTGACCGGAGAGCCCGGCATAGGAAAGTCCACTTTTCTGCTGCAGGTTTGTTCTTCATTTTCAAAAATCGGAAACGTTTTGTATGTCAGTGCGGAAGAGTCCATAGAGCAAGTCGTTTCTCGGGCAAAAAGGCTCGGGATAACCTCAAATAAAATCTTCGTAGTGTCAGAAGGTTCTTTGGAGGTAATAGAAAAACACATAACTTCCGTTAATCCCTTTTTCGTCGTGTTTGACTCCATTCAAACGATGTTCATTCCGGAACTGCAATCCGTTCCGGGTTCGGTATCGCAGGTTAGAGAGTGTGCTTTCAGAATAGTCAGGCTGTGTAAAGAAAAGGAAATCACCGCTTTTGTCGTGGGTCATGTAACCAAAGAAGGAACGATTGCAGGTCCGAAGGTTTTGGAACACATAGTAGATGTCGTTTTTCAGTTTGAGGGAGACAGGGGACACAATTTGAGGATTTTAAGAAGTTTCAAAAATCGCTTCGGACCAACGGGAGAAGTTGCGGTTTTTGAAATGACCGAAACGGGACTTCGTGAAGTTCCCAATCCTTCTGCCATTTTCCTTGAAGGAAGACTGACGGGCAAGCCGGGTTCGGTGGTCTTTGCAGGGATAGAAGGCACAAGACCCGTTCTCTTTGAAATACAGGCTCTTGTTTCAAAGGCAGTTTACGGAACTCCGCAGAGGAGGGCAAGGGGAATAGACATAAACAGGCTGTCCATAATCCTTGCGGTTCTGGAGAAGGTTCTTAATCTTCCTTTGAGAAACTACGATGTCTTTGTTAACGTCGTGGGAGGTGTTAAAATTACCGAACCTGCTGTTGACTTGCCGGTGGCTACCGCGATTGTTTCAAGTTTCCTGGACAGGCCGGTAAAGAGCAACGTTGCGGTTTACGGAGAAATCGGTCTTGCCGGAGAAGTCAGAAAGGTCAAACTTGAGGAGTTGAGGAAGAAAGAAGCAGAGAGAAACGGGTTTGAAGTCGTTTCGTCCGTTAGGTTTGTCGGAGAAATTCCGAGGAAACTCCTTGACTCTGGAGGACGCTAATGTTCATAAGAGCCATAAAACTGAAGGGCTTTAAGTCGTTTGCGGATGAAACGGAAATATTCTTCTCGGAAGGAATAAACTGCATAGTCGGTCCGAACGGTTGCGGTAAAAGTAACGTCGTTGATGCAATAAGATGGGTTGTGGGAGACAAGTCCGCAAAGGTTTTAAGGGCGGAGAATCAAAAAGACCTGATTTTTAAAGGAACGGATACCCGCAGGGCTTCAAGAAGTGCGGAAGTTGCACTCATTCTCGCTGATGAAGAAAACCTGTTCAGCAGGTTCGGTTCTGTTGTGGAAGTGAAAAGAAAAGTAAACAGTTCCGGAGAGAGCGAGTTTTTTATTAACAATCGCAAGGTGAAGTTAAAAGATATTCAAGACTTTTTCTCTTCCGTCGGAATCGGAAACAGAAATTACGTGTTCTTTGAACAAGGACAAGTTGACAAGGTTTTAAAACTAAAACCGCAAGAAAGAAAAGCGCTGATAGACGAGGCTGCAGAAATCTTGCAATTTAAGGAGAAAAAAGAAAACACCCTAAAAGAACTTATGGAGGCAGAAAAAAACCTAAGCACCCTTAAAAAGGTCGTGTCAGAAGTTGAAAAGAGTTTAAAAGTCTTGAAAGAGCAGGCTGAAAAGGCAAAAACATACAAAGATTTAAAAGAAAAAGAAAAAAACCTTGAAGTAAAACTTATCGGAATTAAACTGAAAAACTTGAACGTTACGAAAGAACTCCTTGAAAGCACGATTGAGTCCTTTGAAGAAGAAATCAGAGAACTTAACGAAAAGATTTCCTATCACGAAGAAGAAGTTGATTCCTTAAAAGAAGAATTGAGCAGGGTTCTTGAAGAACTTGAAAGAAACAAGTCGGAATTTCACGCTTTAGAAAAAAGTAAAAGTGAGTTGACCGTAAAAAAAGAATTTCTTTTGAAAGAACTTGCGGAAAAGAGGGAAGAACTGAGCGAAAACATAAGGTTCCTTGAAAATACAGAATTTGAGGTAGAAAAAACGAACGAGTTCCTTACAAATTCTCTCAAAGAACTTGAAAACTTGGAAAAACAACTTTCGGAATTTGAAAAAATCTTCAACGAACTTGAAGCAGTCAGAAACAACCTTTCGGAAAAAGAAAGAGAAATTCTTGAAAACATAAAAACTTTAAGAAAAAAACTTTCGGAAAATTCAACTCTAATCTCAAAATATGAAATAGAACTTGAAAGGGAAAAGGAAAAACTTCGGCAGTTTACTTCAAGCATTGAAAAAGTTCCGAAAGAAATTTCCTTGTCGGAAAGAGAATTGAACTACTACGAAAGCAAAATTCGGGAACTCACCCAAAAGAAAGAAAAAATCCAAACAGAACTCGGAAAACTTGAAGAGAACCTTAAAAAAACCAGGGAAGAAGTAAAAAGTTGTGAAAGCAAAGTAAAAGAAAAGTCTTTAGAACTTGGAAAAGTCAGAGAAAGTCTTGCCGGTTTGAAGGCAAAACTTGAAAGTTTTGAAAGGTTCGTTCGGGAGGCGGAAAAACCGGAAAAAGCGTTTTTGGACAAGGCTCTGGCAGGAAAAGTAAAGGGTTACTTGGGCTTAATAAAGAGTCTAATTGAGGTGGAAAAAGGATGGGAACAGGTTGTTGATGCATACCTTGAAGGAGTGTGTTCCGGAATTGTAATGAGGGACTTTGAATCAATAGCGGAAGTTGGAAGGAAGTTAAAGTCTTCGGAAAAGTTGTGTCTTCTTTCCGCAGAAGTTTCTCCAACGGAAAACAAGTCATACGTTCCCGAAGCAACCGCTCTTTCCCTCGTCGTAAAACCGAGGGATTCAAGGGTTAAAGGGCTCGTTTCAAACCTTTTTGAAAACGTTTACTTCGTTCAATCCGGTGCGGAAAAACTCGTGAAAAAATATCAGAATTGCACTTTCATTGACAGAGAATTTAACATTTATTCCTCAAAAGGTTGCATAATTTTGCCGAAGGAAAAGAAGAAAAAGTTTTCGGTTTCTCAAGAAATAGAAAACTTAAAAAAAGAAATCAAAAGTTTAGAACAAGAAGAACAAAAGTTGCTTGCTGATTACAACGCAGACAACGAAAACCTTGCAAATTTAAAAGAGCAAGAAAGGCAAATCGGTGAAAAAATTCAAAAACTTACAAAGGAACTTTACTCCGTTGATTCCGAGATAAGGTCTTTAAATCAAACCGTTTCGCAAATAAAGAAGAGGATAAAGGAGTTAACCGAAAAACTTGAGCGTTCAAAGGCCGGAGTTGAAAGTTTTTCTTCAAGAACCGAAGTTTTGAAGGAGAAATTGAGTAAGTTAAAGGAAGAAAGAAGCAAACTCGTTGAAAGTTTAAAAAACTACGAAAAAGAAGGAGAAAAAATCAGAGCAAAGAAAGAAGAAGTTCAAAAAGAAGTAAATCAGATATTTGCCAAACTTTCCGTTTTAAGGGAAAAAGTGAACTCCGGAAGAAAATTAATTGAGGAAAAGAAAAAGTTTCTCGGTCTCTTGGAAACGAGGATTGAAAATTCAAAAAGAAAGGTTGAAACTTTGAGAAAGGAAATATCAATCAGAGAAAAAGAAATTTCAAAACTTGAAGAAATGATAGAAACCGTAATCGGAACTTTGGAAGATGTCAGGGAAGAAGTTGAATCTCTTGAAGAAAGAAAAAAGGAACTTGAGAACTTAATTTCGGAGAAGGAGCATCAATTAAAGGAGTTTAGGAAAGAAAGGGATTCTCTAAAAGAAAAAGTAAAAAACACGGAACTTGAACTTGCAAAGGTTAACGCAAACTACAACGAACTTGTAAGAAAACTAACGGACTTAAACGAAACTCCTTCAAGGGCTATTGAAATTGCCGAAGGGGAAGATTCGGAAGAAAGGGTCAAAAAGGAACTGTTTTTGGTCAAAGAAAAGATTTCAAAACTCGGTTCAATTAACATGCTTGCAATTGACGAGTATTCAAAACTTCTTGAAAGATACAACGAACTAAAAAGTCAGGAAGAGGACCTTTTAAACACGATAAAGGAGTTAAACGGAGCCATTTCAAGACTCAATTCCGAAATGGAAAAAAGAATTTTAAAAACATTCAGGGCAGTAAACAAAGAATTTAAAAAGATTTTTAAGGTCGTCTTCGGTGGAGGAAACGCCCGGTTGATTCTTACCGGGAAAAATCCCATTGAAGGAGGAGTTGAAATTGAAGCAAAACCTCCGGGAAAAAAGCACAGCGGTATAAATCTTCTTTCCGGAGGGGAAAGAACTCTGGTTGCTTTAACGTTCCTTTATTCCCTCTATGCGGTAAGACCCGCTCCTTTTCTCGTTCTTGACGAAGTTGATGCTGCTCTTGATGACGCAAATACGGTAAGATTCGTAGAACTGCTAAAACAAATGGCAGAAAAGAGTCAAGTAATAGTCATAACCCACAACAAGATAACTATGGAGTCTGCGGATACGATTTACGGAATAACCATGGAAGTGCCCGGCATTTCAAAGGTTGTCGGAGTTTCTTTTGAAGTTCACAAAGAACTTCCTGCCTACACGGAGGCTGTATGGAAAGGATAAAACTGACACAAACGGTTAGGGCTTCCGGCTGAGGGGCTAAGCTAAGCCCGGTCGGGTTAAGGCAAATAATAAACAGCGTTGAATTTCCTACTGACGAAAGGGTTGTTGTCGGCATAGAAACTTGTGACGATGCGGGGGTGTATGCTTTAAACGAAGAACTGTGCATAGTTCAAACGGTTGACTTCATTACTCCCGTCGTTGATGACCCTTTTGACTTCGGAGAAATAGCAGTGGCAAACGCCCTGTCTGACATTTACGCAATGGGGGCTGTCCCCCTTTTTGCTTTGAACATTTTGATGTTTGCAACCTGCAAACTTTCTCAAGAAATTCTGAAGAAAATAGTAGAGGGAGGAGCGAAAAAATTAAAAGAAGCCGGAGTTTCAATTATCGGAGGACACAGCATTGATGACCTTGAAACGAAGTATGGACTTGCAGTAAGCGGAATCGTTAAGAAAAATGCGGTTGTCAGGAACTCAACTGCAAAAGTCGGAGACCTTTTAATCTACACGAAACCTCTCGGAATAGGAGTCATAACTACCGCACTAAAAGTTGACCTTGCAACTCCGGAGCAAGTTGAAACCGTGACGAAGGTTATGAAGGAGTTAAACAGAACTGCAAGTGAAATTATGGTGAAAGTAGGAGTTAACGCATGCACCGACATAACGGGTTTTGGATTCCTCGGTCACCTTTACGAGATGGTTAAAGCAAGCAACGTGTCTGCAGTAGTTTATGCGGACAGTTTTGAATACATTGAAGGTTCAAAGGAATTTGCGTCAATGGGGATAATACCCGCAGCAACGTATAACAACATGGATTACGTTGAAGGAAGCGTGGAGTTTAAAGACGTTGACGAGGATACAAAAGTTCTTCTCTTTGACCCTCAAACTTCGGGAGGACTTTTAATTTCGGTGGACAAAGACAAAGCGGAAAACCTTTTAGAACTCTTAAAGTCAAACGGAGTTAAATGGGCTAAAATCGTCGGAGAGATAAGAGAAGGAACGGGAATTGTTGTAAGGGGAGGAAAGTTTTGAATCCGATTTACGTAGAAGACTCGCTTAAAAAGTTTCTGGAAGAGGACTTGGGAATTCTCGGAGACATTACTTCTTTTCCGGCACCCGACAGGAAAATAAGGGCGGAACTTTTGGCAAAAGAAGATTTAGTTTTGTGCGGTAAAGCGTTTGCAGAATACATCTTCAAACTCCTTGACAGAACGGTTTTTTTTGAATGGAAGTTTGAAGAAGGAGACGAAGTTTCCGAAGGTGCGGTGTTGTGCGAAATTTCCGGCTCTGCAAAAGCAATTCTCGGAGGAGAAAGAACCGCTTTAAATCTTTTACAAAGACTTTCCGGCATAGCAACAGAAACGAGAAAGTTCGTTAAGGTTTTGGAAGGAACCAACATCCGAATTCTTGACACCCGGAAAACCACTCCCGGACTGAGGTATTTTGAAAAGTATGCGGTAAGAGTCGGCGGTGGAATCAACCACAGAATGGGACTTTACGATATGATTTTGATTAAAGACAATCACATAAAGGTTTTCGGCTCTTTAAAAGAGGCGATTTTAAGAATAACCGCTGAAAAACCCGCTTACGCTCCCGTTGAAGTAGAGGTTGAAAACTGGAAGGAACTTGAAGAGGTTGTCAGCATTTGTGAACTCGTGGATGCGGTAATGTTTGATAACTGGAAAGTTGAAGAACTTGAAAAGGGAGTGAACTTTCTTAAATCCAGATGTCCAAAAGTGATTGTAGAGGTTTCGGGAGGAATAACCTTAGAAAAGTTGGAAAGAATCAAACACCTTCCGGTGGACTTTGTTTCGTCGGGTAGCATTATTACCAAAGCAACGTGGAAAGACATAAGCCTTGAGGTGAAATGATTATCAGTCCTCTTGATGTTCTTGCCCCTTTAGTTGTAGTGTGGAACGTGATAAAGGGTTGGGGAAAAGGATTTGTGGGAGAGGCTTTTTCCGTTTTTAGTTTTTTAGTTTCCGTTTTTGTTGCTTTCAAGTATTCTCCTGCATTTGCGGAACTGTTTTTGGGAGGAAAAAGTTTAAAAAATGTTCTGATTTCCGGAGCGATTATTTATGTAAGTTCTGTTTGGTTTTTTAGAATTGTTGAAATTATCTTAAAGAAGTTTTTGTCTGTTGGAGGACTTGATAAAGTTAACAGGATTTTTGGGGCAATTTTTGGCGCTTTAAAGGGAGTCTTTGTCGTTTTTGTCCTGTTCTTTATCGTTTTAACTACCGTTCCTCAAAGCAATTTGGTCAAAAAGAGTTATATCTTAAAGTTTTTTAAACCTTTTGTTTCAAGAACCGTTAAGCATTTTTCAAAACGGTTTCTATGATTTCTTCCTTGCTTTTCAGTTCTTTGAATCTGAACAGAAAACCGACCCTTTCTTGGGAGAGACCCGTAAATTCACAAACTATGTCTTGGGGAAAACCGAGTTTTAAAAGTTTGAGAGCGTAGTTGTCCTGAAAGTCCTTGACGGTTAATTTCTTCTCCGGAAAAAACTTATTCATAAACCTGTGGAAAGAAACCTTAATCGTTTCCCGCGAAGCGCTCACGAGGTTTTCGCCGAAATTTATCTCTTCACTTCTTTTTTCTATGATTTTTTTCAAGTCTTCTTCAAGGACGAGTCTTTTAAACTTTTCCGTTTCTATGAAAAGATTACCTTTTGAAGAAACCAAGTGTTCTTTTTTTATCAAAACAACCTGCGAAGGAGTTAACCCTAAAAACACCATCATTCCGAAAGAAATCCTTAAATCTTGGGAACGCACCAGTTGAATGGAGTTAAAAAGTGCTTTAAAGTCCTTTTCGGAAAGTTCGTTTATGTCCCTGATGTTGGAAACTTTCGGAATTTTAAGTTTTTTCTTTAAGCCGAGAAACGTAAGATACCTGTTTATTGCAGAAACTATTAACGGCAGTCCCCCTTTGTATCTTGAGGATAAAAACGCTATCAGTGAGTCTTCTCTAAAGTCTTTTTCTGTTTCTCCTTGAGTTTTAAGGTAAACTTTGAAAACTCTGACCGCCCTTTGGTAGGCTTTCCTCGTTTCTTCTGATAGTCCCAAGGATTTAAGGTATTTATCAAACTTTTCCATGCCCTACCTTTGTAGATTTTTGAGTAGTAAAAAAGATTTACGGTTATCCTTTTAACGTAGTTTCTCGTCTCCTCAAACGGCAGGAAAAGTTCAGTAAATATTATCACATCAATCGGAGTTTTTACTTCTTCTCCATACTTTTCAAGGGCTTTCTTAATGCGAGATGGACCGCAGTTGTAAGCGGAAATTGCCAAGAAAAAGTTGTTGTCAAATTCCTTCATGAGTCTTTCAAAGTAAACTCTTGAAAGAAAAACGTTTAGTTCTTGGTTGAACAACATTCCGGAAGAGAAGTTTTTAATGCCCGCAAGGGTTGAAAGGTAAGCACCGGTTCTGGGCATAATCTGCATCAATCCGATTGCCCCCGACCTTGAAACTGCGTTCGGATTAAACAAACTTTCTTGTCTTCCGACAGAAGCAAGAACGATATCCTCGTCAAAAACTTCGGGTAAGGGATAATAAACCTTTAAAGGGTCTTTTATTCCGTATTTTGCCATAAGTTTTATTGCTTTGTAGTAGTTTCCGCATTCGTATAAGGCTTTTGCAAGTTCGGGAGAAGAAGCAGTTTCTTCTACGATTGGACACAAACCATACTTTTTAATCGCTTTTTCTGGGGAAAACTTTGTTTTCTTAACGCTTAAATTCGGTTCAAAACCCAAAAGTAAGTTGTAAAACAGGTCTTTCGTTTTAAGTTTTTTTAAATCCAACCTTTCTTTTTTCAATTTTACCGAAAGGATTTTTGTAAGAGGAAGGTCAGGTCTTTCTTTTTTTAGGAATTCGTAAACTTTTTCAAGGTCATAAAACCTTGCAAGAAATCGTGCTTTTGACTTTAGATAGATTTCCCTTGAAAATTCTTTTGCTTCTTCAAGAAGTTCAAGAAAAAGTTTTCGTCTTTCTTTCAGCAAAAGGTAGTCAAGGAGGTAAATCAAAGCAAACCTTTTGAGTTTAAAATCCACTTTGCTTTTTAGGAGTTTTTTGCACGCCTTAACTTTATCTTCGGGGTCTTTGTAAGCAAAAACGAGGTAGAAAAACCTTTTGGGATTTTTGCTCTTTAGCAATTCTTCCACGCTTTTTTCTTTTTTCCCTGTTCTGAGATAGTAAATTCCCAAGAGTAAGGGATTTTCCTGATTTGAAAGCGAGTAGTATTCTTTAAAGTCTTCAAGTTTTCTCTTTTTTAGTAGTCTTTTTAGTTTTAAAGACAGAGTGTCTTGGTCTATTAGGAAGTTGTATTCTCCGTTCAGGAAGAGAATTATGTCCTCGTCAAAGGTTTCTGTTTCCAAAAACACGCTTTTTAACTCCATGACTGCCCTTATCGGAGCATAAGGAAACACTTTTTTTGCATAAAGAAACCTGTAATATGGAGAGTCTGGCGGTAAAATTCTTTTCAGAAATTCACCGCTACACTTTTCAACGAGAATCGCTCTTGCCGGTTCTTCAAGGGGAGTGCCTTTTAGTTCATTGAATTCCTTAATGGGACATTGCTGACTAACGGACATTTTTTTGAGAATTTTTACCTCTTTAACGGTTAACGAAAAACACTCAACGGTTAAAATGAAAACGATTAAAATGCCTATCATCCTATTCTCACCGGGTCAACGATTACTTTGTAGTCTTCGGGTGAAAATTTTTTGGAAATTTTTTCTTTTAAAAGTAAGATTGCTTCAAAAAATTTTTCTTCGCTTGTCCTGAGTAGCGTAAAGAAACGATACTTTTTTCCGGATTTTGGAACTAAAGACGGAGTGAGTTCTGAAAAAGAGAAGTAGTTTGAAAGTTCTTCTCTCAATTTTTCAACCTTTTCTTCAAGTTTTTTGTAGCCAGAAAAGGAATTTATAAACAGTTCAACAAGAACGCACCTTGAAAAAGGGGGATATCCGAGCATTTTTCTGGTGGAAATTTCTTCTTCGTAAAACTTTTCCGGTTGATAGTAAGCACCGCACTTGACTGCAAAGTTGTCCCTTTCAATGACCTGAACGATGCTTGCCCCCGGCTTGAGCCTGCCGGCCATTCCTACTGCATGGCTTACCGCTTGAAAGATTCTCTCGTTTGAATAAAAGTCCGGATAACCCCCGAGAAGGTCTGCAAGCAAAACTACTACGAGGGTAAGTTTGGGAAAATTGTGTCCTTTAACGGCCATCTGTGTTCCTACAATTATATCCCACTTGCCGTTGACGATTTCTTCAATCAGTTTTGCTCCCTTAACTGGGTCTTTTACGGTGTCCTGGTCAATTCTGACGATTCTTGCTTGGGGTAGAAGGATTTTTAACTCTTCTTCCACTCTTTGAGTTCCGTAACCTCTGAAGGACATAGGGCTTCCGCATTTCGGACAGTTCAAAATCAACTTGTAGTTCCTTCCGCACACATGACAGAGCAATTGTTTCTTCGTTTTGTGATAAACCAAAGGAACCGCACAGTTTTCACACTTTGCCACAAATCCGCAGTTTAAACAAAAAACTTTGGAGAAAAATCCCCTCCTGTTGATAAAGACGAGAACTTGCTCTTTCTTCTTTACGGTATTTTCAATAGCCCTGAGAAGTTTTCTTGAAAAGATGCTGACTCTTTTTTCCTTGCTTAACTCAACAATCCTGACGAAGGGATAAGGAGCAGAAGTTATCCGTTCTTTCAGTTCAACGAGTTCTATTTTTCCGAGTTTTGCCTTGTAAAAAGTTTCAACAGAAGGCGTTGAAGAAACGAGAATGACTTTCAAATTTTCAAAACCGCTTCTTAAAATTGCAACATCCCTTGCGTTGTAGTAAGGTTTTTGCTGTTCTTTGTAAGAACTGTCGTGTTCTTCATCAACAACGATTAAAGAAAGGTTCTTTATCGGCAGAAAAATTGCACTTCTTGTTCCCACGAATACTTTGCTTTTTCCGAGCAAAGCCTTTAACCACGCAATTCCCTTTTCCTTTTCGGAAAGTTTTCCGTGGTAAACGACTACCTGGTCTTTTCCGAAGTAGGTTTCAATTCTCTTTTTAAGTTCCGGAGTTAACAGAAGTTCCGGAACGAGTATCAATACTGCGTTCCCTTTAAGGACTTCTTCCTTGCAAAGATTCAAGCAAACTTCCGTCTTTCCGGAGTTCGGAGGACCCAAAAGGAGAACGTTTTTCTTACTTGACTTTATCTTCTCCTTAACCTCTTCCTGCTGGGAAGAGAGGGTAACGGGGAAGGAAGGATTAATTTGTTTTTCTTCCGAGGTGGAAACCGTTTCAATGATTTGTTTGTAGTTTCTTCTTCCTTTTTTTCTGGTGAAAAGTTCTATCAAACCTTTTGAAAGCAGGGAATTTATTGACTGATAAAAGGTGGAAATTTTTGCTTTTCTTCTCAAATAACTTACTTTTAAGCCGGTTTTTCCAATCAAATGAGAAATAATTTCCTTTTCTCCCTTCTTTAAAGCATCAATGTCTTCAAGATTTGCGGACTTTGGAATCCTAACATAAACGGATTCTTCCACTTTAAAGACAGACGGCAATATTGAAAAGAGCGTTTCTCCAAGGTATGAGCAGTAGTTTACAGAAATTACCTCTGCAAGTTCAAGAAGTTTGTTGGGAATTAAAGGAAACTCGTCAAGAACTTCAACAACATTTTTTATTTTTTCTTCCGGGAAGTCCGGTTTTTCCTCAACGGACACTACGATTCCCGTTCTCAAAAGTTCCTTTTCTTGAAAGGGAACAAGAACCCTTTTTCCAACTTCTGCGGAAAGGTTTGAAGGGACTCTGTAAAGGAAGGTTCGGTCAACGGGAAGGTCAAGAGCGACCTTGACGAACATTGTTTAACTACCTGTAAAACCTAAGGAGAGAAAGGTCTTTGGTCTGCTGGATTGCACTTAACAGGGCTTCGTATGCAGTTTTTGCTTGCTGGAATTCTGCAATGGCTTGGGCGTAATCTGCATCTTCAAGTTCCGAAATCAGTTGAGAGTAGTGGAGTCTCAGGTTTTCGTTTTGAACTTTAAGGTTTTCAACGGTTTCTATTTGACTTCCTATGATTGAGCGTTGTTCCATGAGGGACTTCAATCCAAAGTCAAAGGCGTCAAGGATTGAATACGCTTTAACTTCAACGTTCCCGGAACCGTCCTTGTAAGTATCTTTAATTCCGTCTCCGTCGGTATCTTCCCAACTTCCTCCGGCATCAATAACACCGTCATCGTCTTCGTCAACGAAAACCAAAACTCTTAAAGAGTTTAACTTTTCGTAGTTTCCGTTTTCTATTGCGTCAATTACTTTGTCTATGGCGGAGATAATCATTGAAACGTCTTCATAATTGCCGGAATCGTCCCAACCGGCATCCGGATTAATGTTTCCGCTTTCGTCAACTTCTGCAAATCCCGAAAATACTTTTTTGACCCCGAATATTTTGCCACCGTTGAAGTTTATGGGAACTTCAACACCGTTAGCCACAGGAACGGTGGTAACGTTTTCTTCTCCTTGATAAACTCCGTCTTCCGTAAACGGCTTAAAGTTTGTTTTTACTCCTCCGAAAATGTAAGAATCACCGATTTTTGTATTGGCCATGCCAATGATGTAACTTTTAACCTGTTGAAGATAATCAACCATTACTTTGGCGTCATCTTCGGTCATCGTTCCGGTGTTAAGAAGTTCAACTATCTTTACCCTTGCGGTTTGGGCGCTGTCTATGGCGGAGGCAAGAGAAGATTCTGCGTTTTCAAGGTTTGTTTTTGCAACGTCAATGTTCCTGTTAAACCTTTCAAAAGAACTTACGAGTTTTTTAAACCTTAACACCCTTGCGCTTTCTACCGGAGCATCGGACGGAAACAGTAAAGACTTACCGGAAGACAACTCTTCGGTCTTCCTTGCGAGCGTTTCTACCCTTTCCCTGTCATACCTTAAGAATATGTTAAAAAACTTGCTGTCAGGAATCCTCATTCATCACCTCTTCATGTTGAGAATCGTTTGAAGAAGTTCGTCCGTTACCGTGACCACCCTTGCTGCTGCTTCGTAAGCCCTTTGATATTTTGTGAGATTGATGAGTTCTTCGTCAAGGTTGACTCCGGAAATTTCCTTTAACTTTTCTTCGGCACTTTCAAGCAGAAACTTCGTGTCTTTTGTAACTTCTTTTATGTGCTGGAGTTCACTGCCGACATAAGCGTTCAGTTTGCTTGCGTAGAATTCCTGGAAGGACATATCGGAAAGTTCTGAAAAGGTTTGGTCTTGGAGTGCCAGAAGTTCTTTTGCTTTTTCGTTGTCCGCAGGGATGTTCGTTGAAAGTTTCGCAGCGGATATCTTCTTGGGGTCTTCAAACGCAAGGGCAATGTTAGAAGCGTCAATGTTTACCGCGCCGTTATCTGCCACGAAAAAGGCTACGTTGGTTTCTCCGTAAAGGTTGTATCCCGTTTCGTGGATTTCGTTTATCTTATTGGCAAACGTTTTTGTGAAGGTGTTTAACCTGTCTATTACCTCGTTTAAGAACCTGACTCCTTTTAGTATTCCTCCGATTTCACCGTTTTCAAAATTTTCCGTTATGTCAACGCTTGTGGCATAAACCCTCGGGTCATCCGCACTTTCAAGTTTTACCTCTATCGGGTAACTCCTGTCTTCCATAACGAGCGGAAAACCTTTTGCAGTGTAGAGGTTGACTGTTCCATCGTCGTTGAAAACAATCTTTGTGTCAACTAAGGAACTGATTTCCTTTATCAGTCTGTCCCTTCTGTCAAGATACTGGTTCAGTCTTTCCGGGGCATCTCCGAAAAACCTTATGTTTTCGTTCACTTCCGCAAGGGCGGAAAGTTTGTCGTTCAGAACGTCCACAACGTTGTGAAGTCTTTCAATGGCGTTCGTTCTGATTTCCGTTAAAACTTTATAACTGTCCCTGATTCTTCCAACAAGGGCTTTTGCCTTGGATATGAACGCGGTTCTTGCTGAAATGTCATCGGGGTTAAGAATTATGTCGTTTAGAGCGAGAAAGAAGTCGGTAATTTCTTTTCCGAATCCACTTCCCTGTTCGTCGTTGAAAACGTATTCAACTTGTTCAAGGATGTTTTTGTAGGTGTTTAAACTTGAATACTGCTGGTTTGTTGATATGTAACGCTTGAAGTAAGCCCTGTCAAAGATTCTTCTGATGTTTTCAATGAACACTCCGCCCGTTTGAATGTCTGCAAATTCCGGCAGTTGGCGTGCATAGTCTTCGGTGTAAACGTTTGAAATGTTCGTTGAAACTGCAGAAATTGCCCTCTTGTGAGTCAAAAGGGACTGACTTGCAACGGACAAAGCAGAAATCAACGGCATACCAGTTCCTCACAGAGCAGATTTTCCCGCTTTCAATTATCGGAACAGATTATAACAGATTTTAGGGCAACGCTTCTCATCTATAACCAAACCCGAAGGTGTCACTACGAAATACCTGAAGTGTAATTATCAGGTAAGTGCCAAAACTCCAAATTTCTGCGGAGGACGCTTGCTATAATTTTTTTGAGAATGATACCCTTCCTCAGGAGTGTTTTTTGTCACAGAAAGGCTTACTTTGAGAACTAAAAATCAAAACCAGGAGGAACGAAATGGTAGAAGAACTCGGCAGAATGTTCATGTTTGTCGGAAGTATCTTGTTCACCATAGGGTTGATAATCGTTATCGGCTCAAAGTTAAAAGCCGGAATACCTTTTGGAAAACTGCCCGGGGACATCTACATAAAAAGGGACGGGTTTGTGTTTTACTTTCCCCTCACAACGGGTATAATATTCAGCATCATTCTGTCGTTGTGTTTGATGGTTATCGTTAACCTTTTTTGGAAAGGGAAATGAAGTTCAAAGAACTTGTAGAGTTTACCGCTAAGAACATAGGAGTTTTGGTTGCGGAAGATTCAAGACCTCAAAGGAAGTTTATCGTAAACCTGTTAAAGAAACTGAAGATAGGCAAAATATACGAAGCAGAAAACGGCAAAGAAGCAATAGAAGTTTTTACCAATCACAAGAAAGAAATTCACCTTGCGGTTCTTGACTGGATAATGCCGAAAGCGTCCGGATTGGAAGTGTGTGAAAAAATAAGGGAAGAGATGACCGACCACTACGTTTACATAATCTTCCTCAGCGCGGTTGAAGACAGGGACAAGATAGCAGAAGCACTTCAGAAGGGAGCGGACGACTTTATAACAAAACCTTTTTACGAAAAAGAGTTTCTTGCGAGGGTCAGAGCGGGCTTGAGAATCATAGCCCTTGAAGAAGCGCTTAACAGAATGAACAAAACGTTAAGGCGCCTTGCGGTAATGGACGAACTGACGGGAACCTTAAACAGAAGGGCACTCATTGACAGCCTTCGCAGAGAACTAATCAGGGCTGACAGGGAAGGGAAGTTCTTCTCCCTGCTCATGATAGACGTTGACCACTTTAAGAAGATAAACGACACCTTCGGTCATCAGGTCGGAGACAGGGTGTTAAGAGAACTTGCAAAGTTGTTAAAGACTAACTGCAGGAAATACGACATTATCGGAAGATACGGGGGAGAAGAGTTTGTCGTTGCCTTTTCAACAGACTTTCCCCTCAAAGCATTTCTCGTTGGAGAAAGAATCAGAAAAGCGGTTGAAAGTCACAGGTTCACTGACAACCTTAAAGTAACTATTAGTGTTGGAGCGGTGAGCGAAAAGGTGTCTTTAAAAGGAAAGCATCCCATGAAAGTTCTTGAACAGATAATCAAGAAAGCGGACACCGCCCTTTATTCTGCCAAAGAATCCGGAAGAAACAGGGTTATTTACGCCGGAGAACTTACAAATGAAGGTAGCGATAGCGCAGTTAAAGCCGAAACTCGGTGAACTGAAAGAAAACTTGGAGAAAATCGTTGAAGTTGCTCTAAAAGCAAAAGATTTGAAAGCGCAAGTTTGTTTTTTTCCTGAACTCTCTCTAACCGGATACAACCTTCAAGACCTTACCCACGAAGTTGCAATTGAACTTGAAGACCCGTTCTTTTCTCCCGTTATTGAGTTAAGCAGGGAAATAGCGGTCGGGATAGGTTTTGTTGAAAAGGAAAAAAGAGGTTTGTTTTTCAACAGTTATTCGGTCTTTAAAGACGGAGACGTTATTGCTTTACACAGAAAGGTTTACCTTCCGACCTACGGAATGTTTGACGAGGGAAGGTTCTTTGCCCAGGGAAGCAGGTTTGACACCTTTGAAGTCAACGGAGTAAAAACTTCCATACTCATCTGCGAGGATGCTTGGCACTTTTCTTCTGTTTACCTTGCTTGGTTAAAAGGAGCGGAGTTCATTCTTTCTCCTTCTGCAAGTCCCGTAAGAGGCTTTAAAAGCGCTATGCCGGACAATCTAAGGATATGGAAAAACATGGGCGAGTTTTACTCAAGGATGACCGGCAGTTACTTTGCGTTCGTTAACCTCGTAGGAAGCGAAGACGGTTGCGTTTTCCCGGGCGGTTCTTTTGCCTTTGACCCCAACGGCAACCTGATGTGCGAAGCACCCCTTTTTGAAGAAAACATAACGGTTTTTGAGATAGACCACGAACTTTTGAGAACGGCACGATACAACCTTCCACTACTGAGGGACGAAAAGTTAGAACTGGTAAAAGGTGAAATTTCAAGAATTTCTTGAGAAAGAACTGGAAAACCTTAAAGTTAACCACCTTTACAGGCAACTCAGATATTCCAAAACGTTTTGCTCAAAGTTTGTGGAAGTCAACGGCAAAAAACTTTTGAACTTTTCGTCAAACGACTACCTTGCGCTCGCTCAAAGGTTTTCTCCAGAATGTCTTGAAAGGTGGAGAACCGGAAGCGGTGCTTCAAGACTTTTAAGCGGAAGTTACGAAGTCCACGAAGAACTTGAAGTTGCCCTTGCAAAAATAAAGAAAACCGAAACATCCCTTTTGTTTTCAACGGGATACATGGCTAACGTTGGAGTTTTAACGACTCTTGCCGGAGAAAAAGATGTAATATTCTCCGACGAGTTAAATCACGCTTCAATAATTGACGGCTGCAGGTTGTCAAAAGCAAAAGTTATTGTCTATCCCCACAACGACGTTGAAACCCTTGACTTTTTGCTTTCAAAACACAGAAAAAACTACAGGTTTGCTTTCATAGTCACCGAAGGTGTTTTCAGCATGGACGGAGACCTTTCCCCCGTTGACAAGTTAATGGAACTCAAGAAGTTACATTCCGCAATACTCGTGGTTGACGATGCCCACGCTACGGGAGTGGTAGGATGGAGTTCGTTTGACAAGTTCTCCGTTGAACCGGACGAAGAAACCGTCATAATCGGAACGTGCGGTAAAGCCCTCGGAACTTTCGGAGCGTTCGTGTGTTCCTCTCAAACCGTTAGAAACTACCTCGTAAACAGGTGCAGAACCTTCATCTACACTACCGCTCTTCCTCCCTTTATAGCGTGCCAGACTTTGGAAAACCTTAAACTGGTTGAAGACAGAATGAAAAGATTGAAAAACCTGACGGACTACTTTTCAAAGATATCCGGAATTCCTTCAGAATCCGCAATATTCCCCGTGCTTTTGAACGACTTGGAAAAACTCCTTGAAGTTTCCAAGTGCCTCTTTGAAAGGGGATTTTTCATTCCGGGCATAAGACCTCCGACCGTTAAAGTGCCAAGGCTCAGAATTTCCGTTACCCTCTTTCACTCAAAGGAAGACCTTGAAAGACTTTGGGAAAACATCAACCGGTGCTTCCAAAACCACCTTCCCCCCTCTTAGTTCTGCTCAAACTTTTTACTTCAATCCCTTCCGCGTAATGAAACTTCCTCAAAACGAGTTGAACCGCTCTCCACGGAAGTTCTGGGTCTTTTGCATCCGGAACGACCTTGATTAAAGGAGCTTTAACCGTTCCCCTGTAACTCATGTCTATTATTCCGACGGAGTTAGCCATTATAAATCCGCTCTTGTAGATTGAAGAACGGGGAACGAGGTCAAAGTAGTAACCTTTCGGGGGAGAAACTCTTACCCCGGTATCAAAAAGATAAAGATTTCCCTTCTTTTCAACCAGTTTGATAAGATGCAGGTCCCAACCGGTGTCGGAAGCGTGTTTTTTAAAAGGAGGAATTGCCCCTTCTTCAAGTTGATATTCAAAAACGACCGGAAAGTTTTGGGAACCGCCGGATATTAGACTCAAAAACTTTTGATAAAAGTGTTCCGAACGCTCAACGGTTTCCCTGTCATAAAGGGAAAACAGGAAAAACTCCCAGTCCTTGTCCTTGATGAGGTATTCTCTGTCCGTTTTCTCGGGACGGAATTCACCGACGAGGGCATCCAACACTTCTTCCCACTCCTTTAACCTCGGAACGGTGCCGAAGTTCGTTCCCCACTCCCCTCCCGCTTCAAAGACTCCCCTCAAGAAAGAAATCTCCGGTTCCGGTTCAACGGGAAACTCTTTTATTCTGACGAGAACGGAATTTTTCTCCAAAGTTAAGTCCGCAGAAAGAAACTCCTTTAACTTCAGGGCGACATCTGAAAGAAACAACGGAAGACTGAAAGAAAAACCTTTAACCGCTATCCATCCTAAAGCCCAGTTACTCACCCTTTTCCGGTTCAGCGTAAAAACCTCCCTGTTCCCTTAATCTTTTCTCTTCTTCCTTCGTAACGTCAACGATGCTCAAGCGAGGTCTTCCGAGGGGGTCAAATTCAAGAATCTTAACGGGAATGACATCGGAAACCTTAATGTGTTCAAAAATGTTTTCTCTCATGTGAGCCGGAATTTTTGAAATGTGAACGAGTCCAATCTTTCCGGGAGCAAGTTCAACGAACGCTCCGTAATTTTCAACCCTCGTTACCTTACCGAGATAAGTTCCTCCTATTTCAAGGTCTCTCGTAACGTCGTGAATCATTCTTATTGCTTGTTCCGCAGATTCTTCGGAAGGTGCGGAAACGAGGACCGTTCCGTCCTCTTTTATGGTGATTTTCACTCCGGTCTTGTCAATTATCGTTCTTATGGTCTTTCCGGAAGGCCCTATGAGGTCTCTGGTCTTTTCAGGGTCTATCTTCGTAGCAACTATCCTCGGAGCGTGAGGTGCTATCTTGCTTCTCGGTTGAGAGATTACTTCGTCCATCTTGTCAAGTATGAAGAGTCTTCCCTTTCTCGCTTGCTCAAGGGCTTTTGAAAGTATTTCTCTCGTTATTCCTTTTACCTTTAAGTCCATCTGAATGGCAGTAACTCCCTTTCTCGTTCCGGCTACCTTAAAGTCCATGTCTCCCAAGTGGTCTTCGTCTCCCAGAATGTCGGAAAGAACAACGAACTTATCTCCCTCCATTATCAGTCCCATCGCAATACCGGCAACTTGAGCTTTGATTGGCACGCCCGCATCCATAAGCGAAAGAGAACCACCGCAAACCGTTGCCATTGAAGAAGAACCGTTTGATTCAAGAATGTCAGAAACGACCCTTATTACATAAGGAAACTCCTCTTCTGGAGGAATAACCGGAGCAAGAGCCCTTTCCGCAAGAGCGCCGTGTCCTATTTCTCTTCTGCCCGGACCCCTCATCGGAGCAAGTTCCCCGACGCAGAAGGGAGGAAAGTTGTAGTGAAGCATGAATCTCTTTTGTTCTTCGGGCATCAAACCTTCAACCAGTTGATACTCTTCCGGAGTTCCAAGGGTCGTAGTTACGAGGGCTTGGGTTTGACCCCTGGTAAACAGAGCAGAACCGTGCGCTCCCGGTAAGAGTCCAACTTCAATGGTGATTTTTCTTATCTCGTCGGGCTTTCTTCCGTCAATTCTCACTCCCTTTTCAAGAATCATCTTCCTGACAAACTCTTTTTCCGCTTCGTCAAAAACTTCTTCCGCAAGTTTTACTTCCTCTTCGGGAATTTCAAGTTCCGAGATTATCGCTTCCTTCAGTTCCCTAATCTTTTTCCTGCGTTCTTTCTTGTCTTTAATCGTAACAACATCTTCAAGTTGAGAGAAAGCCTTTTCTCTTATTTTCTTTTTGAGGTCTTCGGGCAGTTCCTTAACCTCAAACTGGAACTTTTCTTGTCCTGCAACTTGTCTTAATTCCTCCTGCAACTTAACGATTTTCTTTATTTCTTCGTGGGCAAAAAGAATTGCGTCAAGAACTTCTTCTTCCGGAACTTCTTTTGCTCCTCCTTCAACCATAACAACCGCATCTTCCGTTCCGGAAACAATCAAGTTTATGTCCGCAGATTGCTGTTCTTCGTAACTGGGATTGATTACCAACTTTCCGTTAACTCTTGCAACTCTAACTGCCCCAACGGGTTTTTCAAACGGAATTCTTGAAATGTGTAAAGCGGTTGAAGCGCCGTTTATGGCAAGAACTGCCGGGTCTGTGCTTTGGTCTGCGGAAATGACAAAAGCAATGACCTGAACGTCGTTTTTAAAGCCTTTCGGGAAAATGGGTCTGATTGAACGGTCTATCACCCTTGACTTGAGAACTTCCTCGTCGGTCGGCTTTCCTTCCCTCTTTATGAATCCGCCGGGAATCTTACCCGCAGCGTAAGCCCTTTCCCTGTATTCAACGAGCAACGGCATAAAATCAATGTCTTCCCTTGGTTCCTCACTCATAACAGCGGTAACGAGAACCTTCGTATTTCCCTGGAAGACAAGCACAGAACCGTCCGCTTGCTTGGCAAGTTTACCCGTTTGAAAGCACAAACTTTTTCCGCCGACTTCTGTTGATACTTCCACCACTGACATAACTAACCCCCTTTAGATTTTGCGGTAGGATTTTACCAAATATATAACTCTCGGTTTTAACAGTCTTCAATGTTTTCATCTGTAATCACAAAACTTTTTCCTTACTCACAGAAAATATTCTTACTGCTGAAACTTTAAACCTCAAAACCACATCCAAAAACTCGTGCATCCGACTTACAACTTTTTAGAACACTTGCCGTTGAAGTCAATTTCGTCCTGTCATTACGATGGATGGTTTGAACGGTTTGGATTTGTTGAAGAACGTCGTGCTTGTGTAGGATGTTTGCTATAATGTTCTTGAATATGTTTACCTCTTTTTGCTGAAATTTTTGTCTCCGTAATGGTATCTCCTTATTTACCTTTTCGGAGTTTCTTTTGACCCGAAGGAGAGGAAGACGAGGAAGGTTAGGTGGGAAAAAGTTTAAGGAACTTTAAAAGGGGAAGCGCTCATGCTACCGGTTTTACCGCTTGATACTTCAAG
>CAZZKT010000013.1:0-22472 GCA_964654625.1 uncultured bacterium | reverse complement strand
AAAAGTTCATACTTCACGACGGCCCCCCATACGCAAACGGCAACATTCACATAGGACACGCCCTTAACAAGATACTGAAGGACATCATTGTAAAGTTCAAACTCTTAAAAGGATACTACTCTCCCTTTGTTCCCGGATGGGACTGCCACGGATTACCCATTGAAAGAGCCGTTTTCAAGGAAATCGGAAAAAGGAAAGATGAGGTTGACCCCGTTGAGATAAGGAAACTTTGCAGGAAGTATGCGGAAAAGTGGATAGAAGTTCAAAAGCAAGAGTTTGTAAGACTCGGAGTGTTCGGAGACTGGGAAAATCCATACATAACGATGTCTCCTTCTTACCAAGCACAAATCATGAGAGAACTCGGGAAATTTTACGAAAAAGGACTGGTCAGCAGGGCTAAAAAGCCCGTTTATTGGTGTCCGAACTGCATAACTGCTCTTGCGGAAGCAGAAATTGAATATAAAGAAACGAGTTCTCCGTCCATATACGTTGCTTTTGACTGCGTTAATCGGGACTTTCAAATAGTAATCTGGACTACTACTCCCTGGACGCTTCCCGCAAACTCCGCAGTTGCGGTTCATCCGGACTTGGAATACGTAGTTTTTGAAACTCAAAAAGGAAAGTTCCTCGTGGCAGAAAAACTCCTTGAGGAATTTAAGGAAAAAACGGGACTTGAAGGAAAAGTTGTTGAAAGATACAAAGGACAAGAACTCGTTGGTATTGAATACATTAGACCTTTCTCCGAAAAGCACGGGAAAGTTGTCGTTGCGGACTTTGTCGCTTCTGACACCGGAACGGGCATCGTTCACATTGCGCCCGGACACGGAGAAGAAGACTACGAAGTGGGTAAAAAGTTCAACCTTGAAATGCTCGTTCCGGTTGACGATAGGGGACGGTTCACGGAAGAAGCCCCCGAGTTCATTCGCGGAGAAAGTGTTTGGAAGGCAAACGCTAAAATCATTGAACACCTGAAAAACAAGGGAGTTTTACTCTACAGCGGTGAAATCGTTCATTCCTATCCTCACTGCTGGAGGTGTAAAGGTAAGGTAATCTTCAGAGCCACTCCCCAGTGGTTCATCTTGATGGACGTTGGCAGTAAAACGCTGAGGGAGATAGCCCTTGAGGAAATTGAGAAGGTCAAGTGGATTCCGGAATGGGGAAGGATAAGAATTAAAAACATGGTTGAACAAAGGCCGGACTGGTGCATTTCAAGGCAAAGATACTGGGGAGTTCCGATAGTTGCCTTCTACTGTAAGAATTGCGGTCAGGTGGTTTATTCAAAAGAACTGGTTGAAAAAGTGGCAAAACTGGTGGAGGAAAACTCTGCGGATATCTGGTATGAACTGCCGGTTGAGGAACTGGTCGGAAAGATTAAATGTCCGAAGTGCGGTTGCGAAGAATTTGAAAAAGAAAAGGACATTCTTGACGTGTGGTTTGATTCCGGTTCTTCCCACTCTGCGGTTCTTGACAAAAGAGAGGAACTTTCCTTCCCTGCGGACCTTTACCTTGAGGGTTCGGACCAGCACAGGGGCTGGTTTCAGGCAAGTCTTTTGGAATCGTGCGGAACGAAAGGAGTTGCACCTTACAGAGCGGTTCTGACCCACGGCTTTACCCTTGACGAGCAGGGAAGAAAAATGAGCAAGTCCCTTGGGAACGTTGTTTCTCCCATGGACGTTGTAAAAACGTTCGGAGCGGACATCCTCAGACTTTGGGTTGCAAGCGAAAACTTTACAGAAGACGTAAGGATTTCCGAAAACATTTTAAAGTCCGTTGCGGACGTTTACAGGAAAATAAGAAACACAATCAGGTTTATGCTCGGAAACCTTTACGACTTTGACCCCCGAAATTGTCTTGAATACGACGAACTTGAAGAAATAGACAAGTGGGCAATAAACAGGTTCAGGGTAATCAAAGGAAAAATCCTCAAAGACTACGAGAACTTCAGGTTCAACAGGATATTCAGAACCGTTTACGAATACTGTGCGGAAGAACTCAGCGCAACTTACCTTGACATTTTGAAGGACACCCTTTACTGCGAACTGCCGGAGTCAAGAAAGAGAAGAAGCGCCCAGACTGCCATATACAGAATCTTGAAAGAATTTGTAGTCTTACTTTCTCCGATTCTTTCTTTCACCATGGAGGAAAGTTATTCTCACATTCCCGGTGAGAGAAAAGAATCCGTGTTTCTTGAGGACATGCCGGAGGAAGAAGAGGTTGATTGGAATCTCCTTGAAAGGTGGGAAAAACTTTTGAAGTTCAAGAAACTTACAAACGAAGAACTTGAAAGGGCAAGGGAATCAAAGTTGATAGGCCATTCCCTTGAAGCAAGGGTGGTCCTTGAAGCAGGAGGAGAGGATTACGAATTCCTTTTGAACTACAAGGACTTTCTGCCATACCTTTTCATCGTTTCGCAGGTGGAACTGAAAGAAGGAAAAGATTTGAAGATAAAGGTTGAGCGGGCAAAAGGTGAAAAGTGTCCGAGATGCTGGATTTACACGGAAAGTTTGGTAAACGGAGTTTGTCCGAGGTGTAGCGAGGTTCTCAGGGAACTGGAAGGAAGATGAAATACACCATAAAATCTTTGCCGGAAGAAGAGCGACCCAGGGAAAAACTTGAAAAATACGGTGCGGAGAGTTTAAGCGATTCAGAACTCCTTGCAATAGTTTTAAGAACCGGTGTAAAGGGAAAGAACGCAATAGAACTTGCAAGGGAAATCATTAAAAAGTTCGGAAGCGTCAGAAACCTAAAAGAAGTTCATCTTCAAGAACTCCTTGAAGTTAAAGGACTCGGTAAGGCAAAGGCATTAACGCTTATGGCAGTAGTAGAACTCTCCCGCAGGATTTCAAGCACTTCCGGTTCAAAAGTTTCCTCTCCGGAAGAGGCGGTAAGCGTGATTGAAAGGTTTAGAGACAGAAAGTTTGAAACCTTCGGACTCATAACCCTTGACGCTTCCGGAAAAGTCATAAACGTTCACGAAGTTTTTAAAGGTTCTTTTGACTTTGCGGTGGTTACTCCCCGACAGGTCTTAACTCCGGCGGTGAAAGACCTCGCAAAGTATATAATCCTTTTCCACAACCACCCGGCGGACAATCCGAAACCGAGCAGGGAAGACATTGACTCAACGATGAAAATTGTTGAAACCGCAAGACTTCTTGAAATAGAAGTCCTTGACCACATCATCCTTTCCCCTTCCGGCTATTTTAGTTTTAAGGAGGGAGGTATCCTGTGATAAGGACTGTTCTTAAAAACTTCAAGGGAAAGAAAGTCGGAGTAATCGGAGACTTCATGATTGACGAATACATAAAGGGCAATGTTGAAAGAATTTCTCCGGAAGCACCCGTGCCGGTGGTTGAAGCAAAAAATTCCACTTACAGTCCCGGTGGTGCCGGAAACGTTGTGGCTAACTTAATTTCCCTCGGTGCGGAAGTTGTTGTTTTCGGAGTCGTTGGAACTGACAAAAACGGTGCAAAACTCAAGGAACTTCTTGAAAAACTCGGAGCAAACGTGGAATTTCTGGTGGAGGACGATTCCCGCCCGACGACCATAAAGACCAGAATAATTGCCGGCTCTCAACAACTTTTAAGGATAGATTGGGAAAGCAGGGAAGAAGTTAAAGGGGAAGTAGCGGAAAAGATTTACTCTGCGTTGGAAGATACGGCTGAAGATTTTGACGCTCTTGTAATCTCTGACTACGGAAAGGGAGTTGTAATAGACAGGCTTTTTGAAATCACCAAAAAACTAAAGGAAAAACTGCCCGTTCTTCTTGACCCGAAGGAGAAAAACTATCCCATTTACAGGCACGTGACGACGATGACTCCCAACATAAAAGAAACGTTTCAAGCGGTCGGCATCAAACCGGAAAGTGACGAACTTGCAAAGATTGCCGGTGAGGAATTAATTCGTAAGTTCAAACTGGACTTTGCTGTTATTACAAGAAGCGAACAAGGTTTGTCCGTTGTCGGAAAAGACTTTATCCACCACATTCCGGCAAGGGCAAAGCAGGTTTTTGACGTTACCGGAGCGGGTGATACGGTGATAAGCGTTATGGCTCTTGCCCTTGCAAGCGGGGCAAGTCCGGAAGAAGCGGGTTACCTTGCCAACATTGCCGGAGGAATAGTTGTCGGGAAACTCGGAACCGCAGTGGTCAGCGTTGAAGAGATTGAGAGGGAATTAGATGAAGTGTAGGATTTGCGGAAAAAAAGCGGTCGTTTGTCTTTCCCATCACAAACTTGCACTGTGTAAAGAGCACTATCCCCAGTGGTTTAAAAGGCAAGTCCTAAAGGCGATTTCCGAGTTCAAAATGTTCTCAAAGAACGAAAGAATCCTCGTTGCGGTTTCCGGAGGAAAGGACAGTCTTTCCCTGTGGAAGGTTCTCGTTGAACTCGGCTATAAAGTGGTGGCGTTTCACATAGACCTCGGAATATCGGGATTTTCTGAAAAGGCAAGGCAGGTGTGTGAAGAATTTGCAAGAACGATTGGTTCACCGCTTATCGTTTACAGCGTTAAAGAAAACTTCGGATTTACGATTGAAGAAGTGGTTAAAAAGTTAAGAAGAAAAGACTACTGCTCTGTTTGCGGAACTTTTAAAAGATACATTATGAACCGATTTGCGGTTGAAAGGAACTTTTCCGCAGTGGCTACCGGACACAACCTTGACGATGAATCCGCACAACTCTTATCAAACGTTTTAAGATGGGACTTGGGATACCTCGGAAGACAGTTTCCCGTTCTTCCGAAGAGCGAGGGATTTGCAAAGAAAGTAAAACCGTTTGCGTTTTTGACCGAGAAGGAAATCGTAAGTTATGCGGTAATTTCCAAAATACCGTTTTTTGACGAGCCCTGTCCCTACGCAAGGGAAGCCACCTCCCCCGTTTACAAAAGAGCCCTTGCCATGCTTGAACACGAGATGCCGGGAACGAAGTTGAGGTTTTACAAGCAGTTTTTAAAATCCGCAAAGCCTCTGTTTGAGAAAGAAGCGAAAAAGGAAGTAAAACTTGAAAAGTGCGAAGTGTGCGGGATGCTGACTTCTGCGAAGGTGTGTTCCGTGTGCAGGATTGTTGAAAAGGTGAAAAATGCTGAGAGTAGGAAAGATAGAGTATCTTAACACCCTTCCCGTTTACTACGGATTCGTAACGGGCAAAGTAGTTGCGGACGTAGAACTCGTTGAGGGAGTTCCCTCGGAGTTAAACAAACTTATGAGAGAAGGCAAAATAGACATTGCGGTGATTTCTTCCTACGAGTATCTTTCCAACAGGCAAGTTTACCTCTTGCTTCCGGACTTTTCTATTTCTGCATACAAAAAGGTTTACAGCGTTTTGTTCTTTTCAAAATTTCCGATTCATCAATTGCACAAAAAGGACGTGTGGATAACAAAAAGTTCTATGACTTCCAGGGAACTTTTAAAGTTTTTGCTGGAAAATGTTTACGGCGTCAGTCCAGTTTACAGGTATTACTCGTTGAGCAAGGGCGAACTCCCCAAAAATCCCACCGCAATACTCTCCATAGGAGACGACGCTCTTAAACTCCTGAAGGAAAAGAGATATCCCTTTGTTTATGACCTTGCGGAAGAATGGTTCAACCTTACCGGAAAGCCCTTCGTGTTTGCGGTTTGGGCTTGCAGAAGGGAGGTTTTTTCAAAGAAGAAAGAAGAGGTTAAAAAGTTTTACGAAAAACTTTGTGAATCAAGAGATTTGGGGTTGAACGCATTTTCCGAGATATGTGAAAACTACTCAAAAAAACTTGATATAACGGTTGAAGACTGTCTAAAATACCTGCACTCGTTGAAATTTACCCTCGGAGAAACAGAAATTGAAGGTTTGAAAGAATTTGCAAAACTTTTAAAACTTAACGATAAATTGGAGTTCGCATGGTTGTGGGAAAACAAAAGCACTTCAAATTAAAAATAGAAAAACTCGTTTACGGCGGAAGAGGACTCGGAAAACTGAACGGCAGGGCTGTTTTCGTTCCGTTTACCGCTCCCGGAGACGTGTGCATCGTGAAAGAAGTTTCAAGAAAGAGCGGATACAGCGAGGCAGAACTCGTTGAACTGGTAAAGGAAAGCCCTTTCAGGGTAAAACCGAAGTGTCCGGTTTTCGGTAAGTGCGGAGGTTGCGACTGGCAACACATAGACTACGAAAAGCAGGTTGAATTTAAAAGACAGATACTTGAAGAAAACCTTGAAAGGCTCGGAAAACTTAAAGGAATAAAGGTTGAAAATGCTTTTCCTTCTCCTTCAAAGTGGTTTTACCGAAACAGGGCTCAGTTCAAAGTTAAAAACGGAAAAGTGGGATTTTTTGCCAAGTCCTCCCATTCAATAGTTGATGTTAAGAAGTGTTTTCTTCTGTGTAAGGACATATCCGACTTTCCTGTAAGGTTGAAAAGCGTTTTAAAAGACCTTCCGAATTCCGTTGAGGAAGTTCACGTGTTTTATTCGTCAAAAAAAGAATGCCTTTTGAGAATTTTCCTTGAAAAGGAAGAAAACGCTTCGGTATCCGTTGAAGAACTTGAAAGGAAACTCGGAATCAAGATTGCCGGAGTCGGTTTTTACGTTCAGTCAGAGTGCGGAATTCCGAAAAGATTAAAGTTTTTTGGCAGAGACTTCACATACGAGGTCTTCTCTCACTTGAAGTTCAGGGTAAGTGCGGATTCCTTTTTCCAAGTTAACAGGTTCTTGACCGAAACCTTAATAAAACTCGTTTCAAAAGCGTTTTACGACAGACAGTTTCTCGTAGCGGGAGATATTTACTGCGGAGTCGGAACTTTCACGGTTCCCGTTGCAAAGTATGTCCACAGGGCTTTCGGAATTGAAGCAAACTTTTCCGCAATAGCGGACGCCATCTACAACAGAGACGCTAACGGCATGAGAAACATAACCTTTTTCTGCAAACAGGCAGAAGAATCGGTGGACATAATAAAAGACTACAGTCCGGACGTTGTAATATTTGACCCTCCGAGGAGCGGTATCCACCCGAAACTTTTGAAGGAAGTTATGAAACTTCCGAGGTTAAAAAGGATGGTTTACGTTTCCTGCAACCCTTCAACCCTTGCGAGAGACCTTTCAATTCTCGTGTCTGAAGGATTCCGCATTGAAAAGATTTTCATGCTGGACATGTTCCCTCAAACCTATCACATTGAATCGGTAGTTTACTTAGGGAGGTAATAAGTCATGGAGGAGTTAACACCGAGAAAGATAGTTGAAGAACTTGACAAATACATCGTCGGGCAGGACGAGGCAAAAAGGGCGGTGGCAATAGCCCTCAGAAACCGGTGGAGAAGGTTGAACCTTCCGAAGGAATTAAGAGAGGAGGTCGCTCCCAAAAACATAATAATGATTGGACCCACCGGTGTCGGGAAGACCGAGATAGCCAGAAGGCTGGCAATGCTTGTCAAAGCACCCTTCATAAAGGTTGAAGCAACGAAGTTTACGGAAGTCGGATACGTGGGAAGGGACGTTGAGTCAATCATCAGAGACCTCGTTGAGATAGCGGTTAACATGGTCAAAGAAGAGAAAATGGAAAAGGTTGAAGGAAGGGCTAAAGAACTTGCCTATGACAGACTTGCAGAACTCATAGTTGAGAAAAAACTCGGTATTAAGCGCGAGCCGGTGCCGTTTCAAAGGCTTCTTGAACAAATGTTTCCGATTCAACCCCGTTCCGAAATTCAAAGAAAAGAACTTGAGGTTAACAAGGAGGCAAAGGAAAGGACCAAAGAACTTTTGAAAAAGGGAGAATTAATGGACGAAGTCGTGGAACTGAGCGTTTCTTCCGAAATTCCGGGAGTGAACATAATAGGAATCGGGGGGGACGTTTTCCACATTCAAGAAATCCTTTCAAACCTGTTTCCGAAACCGAGAAAGTTAAGGAAAATGAAAGCCAAAGAGGCTTTGAGATACCTGATTCAAGAAGAGGCACAAAAACTTATTGACATGGACGAAGTTGTCAGAGAGGCAATAAACAGGGTTGAAAACCAAGGAATAGTGTTCATTGACGAAATAGACAAAATCGCTTCAAGGGGAACGGGCGGAGGGCCGGACGTCTCAAGGGAAGGAGTTCAAAGAGACTTGCTTCCGATAGTTGAAGGATGCAAGGTTTCAACAAGATACGGACTCGTTAGAACGGACCACATACTCTTCATCGCTGCAGGAGCATTTCACATTGCAAAACCTTCGGACCTTCTGCCGGAACTTCAGGGTAGATTTCCGATAAGGGTTGAACTAAAACCGCTGACGAAAAAAGACTTCGTGAGAATCCTTACAGAACCCAAAAACGCTTTGACCAAGCAATACAAAGCGCTCCTTTCAACGGAAGGAGTAGAACTTGAATTTACCGAAGACGGCATTGAAGAAATTGCAAGGATAGCAGAGGAAGTAAACTCAAAGGCTGAAAACATAGGTGCAAGAAGACTTCACACCATTATGGAAAAACTGTTAGAAGACATTTCCTTCAACGCTCCGGAAATGAAAGGCAAAAAGGTAGTGATTGATAAAAACTATGTCGTTGAAAAACTTTCCCAAATAACTGCGGATGAGGACTTAACCAGATATGTTCTTTGAAGCCATCGCAAGAAAAGTGGAGAATTTTGGGGACGCTTTCTTTACCCTTAACTGGGCGGACAACTTTTACCTCTCCGGCATTTCTTCTACCTTCGGCATTTCCGTGGTCTTAAAGACCGGAGAGTGTTTCTTCTTTACCGACAAAAGATACATCGGCAGGAAAAAAGAAGCCAAAAAAGGAGTAATCGTAAAAGAATGGAACGGATGGGAAAACTTTGTTGATTTTTTGAAAAGTCTTAAGGTAAAAACTCTCGTGGTTGACGGAGATAGAATTTCCGCAGAAAAGTTTTTGAACCTTCAAAAAAGCGGAATTGAAGTCTTCAACAGTCAAGGTTTCTTGTGGGAATTTAGAAAAATAAAAAGCGAAGAAGAAATTTCAAGGATTTCTCAAGCGGTTTTAATTGTCAAAACTGCCATAAAGAAGGTTGCTCACCTTATTAAGCCGGGAATTACCGAAAAAGAAATCAAGGGACGATTGATTTACGAAGCGTTAAAACTCGGAGGAGAAAAGGAAAGTTTTGACATAATAGTAAGCACCGGGAAAAATTCCGCGATACCCCACTGGAAGTCCGGAGACTCGGAAATAAAGGAGGGAGATTCTGTAATCGTTGACGCAGGAATAGTTTTCAAGGGATACGTTTCGGACATTACAAGAACTTTCCTCGTCGGTAAAGTTTCTTCAGAACTGAAAAAAATTTACGACCTCGTTCTAACCGCAAAAGAGCGGGCGGTTGAACTCCTTAAAAGTTCTGTTCCCGCAAGAAAAATAGACCTTGAAGTCAGGAAAGTTTTCCGGCGGGCCGGGTATGAAAACTTCTTCTTGCATTCCACGGGACACGGCATAGGCATTGAGATTCACGAACCGCCGGTTATTTCCTCAAGGTCAAGAGAAATTTTGTGTAAAGGAATGACCGTAACCGTAGAACCCGGAATTTACATAGAAGGTCTTGGCGGAGTAAGAATAGAAGACGACTACCTTGTCCTTGACGACGGCTGTGAGGAACTTTGATGGAGTTTAAGGTTGTTGCCAAAGACTCAAGGGCAAGGGCGGGAATCATAAAGGTTAACGGAAAAGAAATAGAAACTCCGTGTTTTATGCCCGTTGGAACGCTCGGAGCGGTAAAAGGAGTTTTGTGGGACTGCATTAAGAGTATCGGATACAAACTGGTTCTGGCAAACGTTTATCACCTTTACTTGAGACCGGGTCTTGAGGTAATAGAAAACCTCGGGGGAATCCACGCTTTTACAAACTGGAAAGGGGCTATTCTCACCGACAGTGGAGGTTTTCAAGTTTTTAGCCTTTCTCCCTTGGTTGAAGTGAAGGAAGAGGGCATTTACTTCAAGTCTCACATTGATGGTTCAAAACATTTTTTCTCTCCGGAGTTTGTGGTTGAGTTTGAAGAAAGAATTGGCGTGGACATAGGAATGGTTTTAGACCACTGCCCCCCTTACCCTTGTGAGAAGTCCGAACTTGAAAGGGCAGTGGACAGAACGCTGAAGTGGGCAGAAAGGAGTTTAAAGGTAAGAGACAAGGTTAATCTGTTTGGCATCGTTCAGGGAGGAATAGACTTTAAACTCAGGGAGTATTGTGCCAAGGAACTCGTGAAGATGAACTTTGAAGGTTATGCCATAGGCGGTTTGAGCGTTGGAGAACCCAAAGAGGGAATGTATGAAACGACGGAATTCGTTTCGTCCCTTTTGCCGGAAGAAAAACCGAGATACCTGATGGGAGTTGGCAAACCGGAGGACATTCTCGTTTCCATTTATTACGGCGTTGACATGTTTGACTGCGTAATTCCGACAAGAAACGCAAGAAACGGAACACTTTTTACGTTCAACGGACACATAAACATAAAGTCCGCAAAGTTCAAAAATGACCCCAATCCCGTTGACCCGGAGTGCGATTGTTATACTTGCAGAAACTTTTCAAGGGCTTACCTGCGACACCTTTATGTCAGCGGTGAGATAAACTCTGCAATTTTGAACACGATTCACAACCTGCACTTTTACAAAAAACTCCTTGAAAAAGCAAGAGAGGCAATAATCAACGGAACCTACGAAGAATTTATGAAAGAAACCCTTGAAAGAATGAATCGCTCCCAATAGAATAGGCTGACGAAGACCCTTATTTACCTACACCTGAAACTTGTTCAGCTCCTCCTCAAGTTCTTTAATCTTGCGAGCCACCCTTAGCACAGATTCAACTACTTCTTGCAATTCTGAGAGGTTTTCTAAAGCAGTATTTGCAAGTCCTCTTATGTTTTCTGCTACGAGGCTTATCTTGTCAGAATCTTTCTTGGCAACTTCAACGGCAGATTTTACTATTCCCTCAAGTCCTTCCATGGAGGTTCTGATATCGTTAAACGCTTTAGAAATTTTCTCTATTACCTTTTCCCGAATGTCGCTGTTTAAGGAAGCAATCGTTTCTTTAATCTGGTCAGTAGCAGAAACTACTTTCTGCGCAAGGTTTCTAACTTCATCTGCTACTACAGCAAATCCCCTTCCCTGTTCTCCGGCCCGAGCAGCCTCTATGGTTGCGTTCAAAGCCAGCAGGTTGGTTTGTTCTGCTATTTGAAGGATTACTTCTATGATGTTTGAAAGTTCCTTGGTTTTGTTTTTCAGGGTAGTTTTGATGTCTTCCACAACTTGTTGGGCTTCGTTAATAGTTTTCAAACTAAAGGATGCCAAGTTGTTTATCTTCAGAACTTCTTCTGACAAGTTCTTGATATCTTTTGACACCGTTTCTATTTCTTCTGCAGCACTTTGAGTGTTGCTCGTTTGCTGTTCTATTTTTTTCATCGTGTTGGCCAACTCGTCCACTTTTTCTTCAAGCAAATGAACCGATTCCCTCAAGGTTGAAATTGACCTTGAGATTGAATTTCTTAAACTTTCTATTCCCTTGTTAAATGCAAGCGCGATTTCTTTTAGTTCTCCCTTTAACGAAACTTCGTCCATTCGCACGTTCAAGTTTCCTTTAGAAATCTCTCTTGCCACCTTCAGCACGGACTCTTTTATGTTCAAGAACAACTTTTTAACTTCTTCCAAACTCGTTTTTAAAGGTTTCAAAGAAGGAGGGAATACACTTTCATTGACTTCAACATGCAAGTTTCCGTTTTCCAATTGAGTAATTATCCTGTCAATCTCTTCTATGACGCCTCTTATGCCGTTAGTAAATGCATTAACGGCCTCCACAATTCTTTTTAGTTCTCCTCTTAAGATATCTTCGGGCAATTCCTTACTGATGTCTATATTGCCCAAAACATCTATGAGAGCATTTATTGCTTCCTTCATAGTGGAACTTGCTTTGTTTATGTTCTGGACTATGGTTCTCAAGTCTCCAGGAAGCAAACTTTCATCGTAGGTTGTAAATTCTGCATTTGCTAAGTCGTTGGTGATTCTGTTTATCACCTCAATGGTTTTTTTGAAGTTGTCAACGATTTTTTCAATTTCCTCTCCTACTTTTGCCAGGTCACCCTTGAAGAGATTTTTGTTTAGTTTTACGTTCAACCTTCCTTCAGCCAGATTTGCAGATACTCGTTCAAACTCGCTTATCAGGTTTTTGAAAGTAGAAACTATTTCTTCCAGGCGATTGCCAAGTTCGGTCAAATCTCCCTTGAAAATGTCTTTATCTATTTGAACGTTCAACTTACCCCTTGAAATGTCATGGGCAACGCAAACGATTTCCTGAGAAACGTTTTCAAATGTTTGAAGGAGTTTGTTAATAGCCAAAACGGCGGAAATCAAATCTATGGGAACTCCTTCAACGTCAACCCGTGTTGATAGTTTATTTTGCATTGAGGCTTCCAAAATCACATCGCTGAACTTTCTTAAAGGTCTCACGAGATACCTTCTCAAAATCAAAGACAAAATACCTATGAACAACAAACCTATCAACACAGAAAGCATCAAACTTGACATTATTGATTTTCTGATGGTTTCATCCACCTCTTGAAGTTTTTTATTCAAGGAAGTTCTGTGCATTTCGCTTGTGTATTTCGTTAGTTCTCTGAGTTTTAAGCTAACTTCTTCCAGAGTGGACTTGCTGTTTAAAGTAAGCGCTCCTGACAAAGCCACAATAACGGCAATCGTTACCCCGTAAAGGTATTTCCTAAGAGAGAATGATTTTATTTTCGTTCCATCAGGCATTAGAATTATCGGAACTTTTTTCCCTTGAGTTCTAAGTTTGTATCTTGCACACGCTTCGTAGTCGGACTTGCAATATCTTTCCGCAATCTCTTCAGCCTTTTCTCCTATTGCAAACGTTGCAAATATGGGACATCCCTTGTAGAATGGGCAGTAATTACCCGTGGTTTCCCTGTTTTCACAGTTGGCCATTTTTGCCCCCTCAATTAGACTTTCCGCCTTTATAAGAATACCATTTTTTTGAAGAAAAAGACAAGTTCAATATAACACCAACGGTTTTGGTTTTGATACAATAGGTTAAAACCTACTGTTCGGGTGAGCAAGAAAATGGCTTTCAAGGTTGTCAAAACTATCAAGGAAATAAACGACAAGATAGCAAGGGGAGAAGTGGTTGTTGTAACCGCGGAAGAAATGATTGAAATAGTTGAAGAAGAAGGTGTTGTTGAGGCAGCAAAAAAGGTTGACGTTGTTACAACGGGAACCTTCGGCGCAATGTGTTCTTCCGGCGTTTTCCTGAACCTCGGACACACCAAGCCCAGAATGAAGATGGAAGAAGTTTACCTAAACGGAGTTCCCGCTTACGGGGGACTTGCTGCGGTGGATGTTTACCTCGGGGCAACCGCTCTGCCGGAAAACGACCCGAGAAACGAGGTTTATCCCGGAAAGTTTGAATACGGAGGTGCCCACGTCATAGAAGAACTCGTTTCCGGCGAAGACATTGAACTTGAGGCTTACGGCTACGGAACCGACTGTTATCCGAGAAGGGAAATAAAGAAACTGATTAACATAAGAAACATAGGGGATGCAATCTTGTGCAGTCCGAGAAACGCTTACCAGAATTACAACGTTGCAGTGAATAAGTCTTCAAGAACCATTTACACCTACATGGGCATTTTGAAACCGAACTACGGAAACGCAACGTATTCCGGAGCAGGTCAACTTTCACCTTTAATGAACGACCCGTTTTTTGAAACCATAGGGATAGGAACGAAAATCTTTCTGGGAGGGGGAATCGGATACGTTGCCTTTCACGGCACTCAGCATTCTCCCTTCGGAGTTAAAAGAAGCAAGAAAGGTCAACCGATGGAGGGAGCGGGAACGCTAATGGTCGTTGGGGATTTAAAGCAAATGTCTCCCGAATACTTAAAGGCTGCTTCCATTCTCGGTTACGGCGTTTCAATGTTTGTGGGAATAGGAATCCCGATACCCGTTTTGAACGAGCGGATTGCTTACTACACTTCCGTAAAAGACAGCGAAATATTCGCACCCGTGATTGACTATTCTGTTGACTATCCGTCCGGAGAAGCAAAACCCATAAAGTATGTGAGTTATGAAGAGTTAAGAAGCGGTTTCATAGAAATTGACGGAAAGAAAGTTCCCACTTCTCCGATGTCTTCTTACTACAAAGCGAGAGAAATAGCAGAACTGCTAAAAGATTGGATAAAGTCCGGAAAGTTCTTCCTTACCCAACCGTCCGACAGAATACCCGCCCCGGAATCAAACGTGATTATTGAAAGCGAAGATAGAAGTTGACAGCGGGGATTATATTAATTAGTAGCACCAAGGAGTTTCATTCGGGAGGAAATATGACTGCGGATTTTGAAAAAGAAAAGAACTTTGAAGAAAAATTTCCAGAACTTTATGCACTTTTCAGCGAAATAGGAATCGGTGTTGAAGAAGACAGAACAGAATGGGAAATCGTTCAAACCTTCATTGCTTCAAAAGAGCAAGCGGAAAAAATTTTGACAGAAATTGACGAATTTTTGTCTTCAAATCCCGCCGAATACGAACATACAGTTGAAGAAATAGCAAACAATTATTTTGATGACACCAACGAATTTATAAGGTGGGTTGAGCAAATAAAGAGGTTTGTCGCTTCTGCAAGGAGAAAATTTGAAAAATGATTACACTTTAACAAATTTTCTGAACGGAAAAGTAAGGTTTTATCAAAAATCTGACGGATTCAGATTCGGAACGGACTCTTTTCTCCTTGCAGATTTCGTATCTCTCAAAGGAAGCGAAACCTTCGCGGACCTCGGAACGGGTTGCGGAGTTATTGCAATACTTCTGCTTAAAAAGTATCCGAAGGCAAAAGGAATCGGAATAGACATTGTTAAAGAAAATTCAAAAATTGCCGTAAAAAACGCAAAATTAAACGGAGTTTCGGAAAGGTTTCTCTCAATAAACGCAAACGTAAGAGAAATTTTTTCTTTTTTGAAGCCGGAAAGGGTTGAAGTTGTGGTTATGAACCCTCCGTTTATTGAGGTTGATAAGGGAAAAATTTCAAAAGTTCCGGAAAGGGCAATTGCAAGGCAGGAAATAACTGCCACTCTTGAGGACTTCATAAAAGCAAGCAGGTATCTTTTAAAAAATAAGGGAAGATTGTTTGTCCTTTTGCCCCTTCAAAGGTTCGTTGATTTTGTAGTTCTCTCAAGGAGTTATTCCATTGAACCGAAAAGATTAAGGTTTGTTTATCCGTCTTTTGGAAAGAACGCAAACCTGTTTCTTGCAGAAGCGGTCAAAAACGGCGGAAAGGGACTGACCGTTGAACCTCCTTTGGTAGTTTATCAGGACCCTTACAAGAAAATTTACACGGAGGAGGTTGCCCTCAAGTATGAAAGATTCTTGCAAGACGATTAAGGGCAAAAACTTCCTTTGTAGGGTTGCCCCTCAAGACATCGGCTTTTTGACGAGTATTTTGGAATGGTATCACGAAGTCGGCATCTTGAGAACGCGGGACGAAGAAAAAGGACTGATAGAACTTTGGGTCTCACCGTTTTTTGAGGAAGATGCAAAGAAGATGATTGAATACCTCGTTAAAGGAGGATTTGTCAAAAAGTTTGAAGTAATTGAAGAAATCGGAGACAACTGGACAAGGAGATAGGAGTTGATTTTCTTTGCACCCGCAAAGGTTAACCTCTCGCTGTGGATAAAAGGAAAGAGAAAGGATTCCTACCACGAACTGATTACCGTCATGCACACCGTCAGCATTTACGACGTTCTTGAATTTACTCCTTCTTCTTCGTTCAACCTGTTCGTTGAAGGAGAATTCAAAGTTCCAAGGGAAGGAAACCTCGTTGAAGTTGCGGTGAAAAAGTTTCACGAAGCAACGGGAATTCTTCCCAAATTCAAGATAAGACTTGTAAAGAGAATTCCCGTTGGAGCAGGACTCGGAGGCGGAAGTTCCGACGGTGCGGTGGTTTTGAAGGCTCTAAACGCAATTTACGGATTCCCTCTTCGCAAAAAAGAACTTTACCAAATCGCAAAGGACCTGGGAAGCGATGTTCCTTTTTTCCTGAAAGGAGGACTTGCACTATGTTGGGGAAGGGGAGAGAAAACTTTGCACTTTAAGCCGTTGAATTTAAAGTTGCTGGTTGTTTATCCGGGATTTTCTTGTAAGACCAAGGACGTTTACCAAGAAATGCCGGAAATCAAGGAAGCGATAACGCTTGAGGAAGCGATTAAAAAAGTAATTAAACCTTTGAAAAACAAAGACTTTAAAAGTTTCTGGGAGAACGCCACAAATTCCTTGGAACTTTCAAAGTCTCAGTGCGTTAGGGAGGTTCTGAATCTAAAGGAAACCCTATTTAAAAACTCACTGATGACCGGAAGCGGTTCTTCCTTTTTCACAATACTGACCGCCGAAAAGCAAGCAGAATCCAAGTTCTGGTCAAGAATTTGCCAAACGGTTTGAGCAAATTTATAATTTCTTACCGTTCACCTCAAAAAAGGGGTAGGCAGGATGAAGTTCAAAGTTTTGATTACTGAACACCTTGCTCCCGCTGGAATTGAAATTCTCAAGTCCCAAAAGGACATTGAAGTTACTTACGAACCAGAACTGTTCAGAAACTTTGACAGACTCCTTGAAATCGTTAAAGACTTTGACGCTCTGATAACCAGAAGCGGAACTCCGGTTAACAAGGAACTCCTTGAAAGGGCAGAAAGACTTAAAGTTGTCGGAAGGGCAGGAGTCGGAGTTGACAACATAGACCTTGAAGAAGCGTCAAAACGGGGAATTCTCGTTGTAAACGCTCCTACAGGAAACACCCTTGCTGCAACGGAACACACTATGGGAATGATGATTTGCGCTGCAAGGCTTATTCCCTACGCTCACAAGTCGTTGAAGGAAGAAAGGAAGTGGGAAAGAAAAAAGTTTATGGGAGTAGAACTTGCTGGAAAGACCTTGGGAATAATAGGCTTCGGTAGGATAGGTTCAAGGGTGGGCATAAGAGCAAAGGCTTTTGACATGAAAGTCATCGCTTATGACCCATACATAAAACGCGAAAAAGCAGAAAGACTCGGAGTTGAACTGGTTGACGAACTTGACGAGTTGCTCCGAAGGTCTGACATAATCACCATTCATACTCCTTTAACGGAAGAAACGAGGAACATGATTACCAAGCGGGAAATAGAGAAAATGAAAGACGGTGTAATAATTCTGAACATAGCGAGGGGAGGAATCATCAACGAAAAAGACCTTTACGACGCTTTGGTAAGCGGAAAGGTTAGAGCAGCAGCGGTTGATGTGTTTTCAAAAGAACCGGCGGTTGACAACATACTTCTTGACGCTCCGAACATAATAGTTACTCCTCACATCGGAGCAAACACCTACGAATCACAAACAAACGTGGCTGTAATAATTGCAAACCAAATCATTTCCGCATTGAGAGGAGAGGACGTAGAATTTGCAGTAAACGCTCCCTTTGAAGACTTTTCAAGTTTGAAGGCATTAAAGCCGTTCGTTGAACTTGCGGAGAAACTCGGAGCGTTTGCGGTTCAGGTTGCCTGTGCAAGGTCAAAGGAAATCGTCATTGAATACAGGGGAGATGTCGGAGAAGACACGAAACCTTTAACCGCCAGTTTCTTGAAAGGTTTTCTTGAAAAAATCGTTGACATTCCGGTGAACCTGATAAACGCTCCGTTTCTTGCCAAAGAAAAGGGCATTTCCGTAGTGGAAGTGAGAAGACCCGAGGGAGTAAACTTTAAAAGACTGATGAAGATTACCTGCAAGTCGGAAAAAGAAGAGTTCACCCTTGCCGGCACCGTGATGGAAGAAAAGTTTCCGAGAATCGTAGAGATAAACGGTTTCCTGTTTGAACTTGCTCCTTCCGGCAAGTTCTTGCTCGTTAAGAACTACGACGTTCCCGGAGTAATAGGAAAACTGGGAACGATACTCGGCAAGCACAACGTAAACATTGCAGGATTTCAACTCGGAAGGAAGGAAAAGGGTAAAGAAGCAAGGGCTGTTATTCTCGTTGACGACGACGTTCCGGAAAAAGCGATTGAAGAGATTAAAGAAATCCCGGAAATCTTTGAAGTAAAACAGGTAAAACTTTAAGGGGGAAAGATGCCTTCCTTCTTGCTTGACCTTGAAGGAACGCTCGTTAAAGACAAGACATACACGCCCTTTGAAGAAGGTCTTGAGTTTACGAGATTCCTTGACGAAAAGGGAATAAAGTGGATAATAGCCAGCAACAATTCCACCGAAAAGCCACGAGAACTCGTAAAAACTTTAAGAGAAAAAGGATTTAACGTTAACGAGAACAAGATTCTCACGCCGAGTTTAATTGCCAGTAACGTTTTAAAGCGGGAAGGAGTTAAAAGAATTTTCTTCATCGGAACTTCAAAAATCAGAGAATTTTTTGAAGAAGAGGGGTTTGAAGTAAGAAACGACCACAAAGTTGATGCGGTTGTGGTCGGAAGGGATAAGGAAATAAACTACCAAAAATTGAAAATAGCAACTTCCGCACTGGTTTTAAACGACGCAAAACTTTTTGCTTTTCACACCAACAAGTTAATCCTTGACCCGGACGGTTTTGTTGGTCCGAGCGTTGGAGCAATAGCAAAGGCTCTTTCTTATGCGTCCGACAAAGAGATAACTTCTTTCGGTAAACCTTCGGTGGAATACTTCAAAAGGGCTTTTGAAATTCTCGGAGAAGTGTCTCCGGAAGAAGTTTTCATGGTCAGTGATGACCCGTTTTCAGACCTTGCCGGAGGCAAAGAAATAACCGGATTTAAAACCGTTTTCGTTCTCTGTGGAAAATACAAAGACCCGAAGGTTTTAGACAAACTTCCGGAAAATCTCAAACCCGATTTTGTGTTCAGACACGTTGGTGAGTGCAAGAAACTTGTTCGGTAAACTGAACGACAAACTCAAAGATTACGCGGGTCTGGTTAAAATTGAACACACGGTTTTTGCCCTTCCGTTTGCTTTCACTTCCGCGATAATAGCAAGCAAGCACCACTTTGATTTCAAAAAATTTCTCTTAATTGCCGTGGCAGTCCTTGGAGCAAGAACAGCCGGAATGAGTTTTAACAGGGTCATTGATGCAGAAATAGATTCCAGAAATCCGAGAACGAAAGACAGACACATTCCGACGGGCAGAGTGAAAGTTTGGGAGGGCATACTCTTAGGCATTGCCGGAATTGTAATTCTTGAAATTTCAGCCTATCTTCTCAATCCCCTTGCGTTCAAGTTGTCCCCGATAGCAGTTTTACTTCTTGTAACCTATTCCTTTACCAAACGGTTCACGTGGGCTTGCCACATAGTTTTGGGAATAACGGTTTCTCTTGCTCCGCTCGGTGCGTGGATAGCAATTACCGGAAGTTTTAACCTTACCGCCGTTTTGCTCACAATTGCGGTCGGGTCTTGGGTTGCGGGTTTTGACGTAATTTACGCTCTTCTTGACGTTGAGTTTGACAAAAAGGAAGGAATTTTTTCTCTCCCTGCCAAATTCGGAACCGAAAAAGCGCTCCTTGTGTCAAGATTTCTCCACTTGTTGACCGTCGTTTCCTTAATTGCCGTCGGTTTTGTTGAAAAGTTGAACTTTTTGTATTTCATCGGTATGGCTGTCGTGGGCTTGATTCTTCTGAAAGAACACTTAATAGTTTCAAAAAGAAGGGACGAAAAAAGTGTCTTGTTTGCCTTCTTTAACCTAAACGGATACATAAGTTTGCTCGTTTTCATTTTTACACTTCTTGGAATTTGGAGGTAATCATGAAAGCGGTGATTCAAAGGGTTCTTGAAGCAAAGGTGGAAGTCCTCGGAGAAGTGGTTGCTCAAATCGGAAAAGGAATAGTAGTCCTCATCGGTTTTGAAAAGGGAGACCTCAATTCCTACATTGATAAAATGGCCGAGAAAATTGTTAACTTGCGAATCTTTGAAGACGGTGAAGGAAAGATGAACTTGTCTTTGGCAGAGGTGGGAGGAGAACTTCTTGTAGTTCCCAATTTTACTTTGGCTGCAGACTGTAAAAAGGGAAGAAGACCGAGTTTTCAATCTTCGGAAGACCCTGCAAGGGCTGAAAGCATGTTCAAAGAATTCGTAGAAAAGTGCAAAAAGTTGGGAGTTGAAGTTAAATCGGGAATCTTCGGGGCTGACATGAAGGTTTTTATCCTCAATGACGGGCCCGTAACCTTCGTTTTGAACAGTAGGGAGTTAAAATGAAACTGGGAGTTGTTTTTATACTCCTTTCCATCTTGTCGCTGTGGACGAGAAGACTTCTTTCAAAGTTGCTTCTTGCCGTTTTTTTGAGAGACCACAGGTTAACAAAAGTAGAAAAAATCGTAGTCAGACTTTCGGTTTGGGTTTCCATTCTCCTCGCAATAATCTTTCTTGACCTCGGCATAAGGCAATTTCCGATACCGAAGAAAGTCATAAACTTCTTGTCCGTTCCGTTCTTTTTTGCCTACACCGGGATTTCGGCTTTCGTGCTGTCAAAAGTTCTTGACATAACTTTGGAAAAGTTTTCCGAGGGAATGAAAAAAAGGGTTCTGCCGAACGAAGTTCCGCTTGTTGAAACCTACTACTCTATGATTTCAAAACTTGCGAATATTTTCGTATTTCTGGTTGCAATTATTGCCTGTCTTGACAAGGTGGGATTTAACGTTGCTTCCCTTGTAACGTCCCTCGGAGTTGGTTCTCTTGCGGTAGGTCTTGCTGCAAAAGATACCATTAGCAACTTCATCTCCGGAGTTTTGCTGGTTACCGACAGACAGTTCCGAATCGGAGACCGCGTTTACTTGAAAGACCTTGACATTGAAGGGTATGTTTACGACATCGGGTTAAGAACGACAAGAATTTTGACCATTGCCGGAAATAACTTGATAACGATACCGAACTCAAAGTTGACCGAAGGAATCATAGAAAACGCCCTGTATCCGGACCCGAAGGTAAAGGACTTTGTAGAGGTAGGAGTTGCCTACTCAAGTGACATTGAAAAGGTCAAGGAACTGTTGATAAAAGCAGTCAGCGAAATGGAAGAAATTCTGAAAGACCCTCCTCCCGCCGTTTACTTTACCTCCTTCGGAGACAGCGCTTTGATTTTCAAGGTGATTTACTACGTAAAAAGAAAAGACCTCGCTTTCGGAGTCAAGTCAAAGGTTCACGAGCGAATACTGAAACTGTTCAGAGAAAACGGTATTGAAATTCCATTCCCGCAGAGGGACATATGGTTCAGAAACTATCCTTCTTAGAAGCAGTGGCTCTCGGTGTCGGAACTATGATTGGAGCAAGTATATTTTCAATTTTCGGCTACGGTGTCAAAATCGCGGGTGCAGGTCTTCCCGTTGCGTTTCTGATTAGCGGTATTTACGCCCTCATGGTGGGTTATTCTTACGCCAAGTTTGGCCAAGTTGTAGTGTCAAACGCCGGACCCATAGCATTTGTTGAAAAAGGACTCGGCAGGTCACCCCTTACAGGAAGTCTGGGAGTGTTAATGTGGTTAAGTTACGTCGTTTCAATATCTCTCTTTGCTGTCAGTTTTGCGGGTTATTTTTTACCTTTACTGGGTTTACCGAACGAGAAAACTTTACAAACTGCCGTTGAAGTCGGAATAATAGCCCTCTTTGGTGCAATAAATTACGCCGGCGGAAGCAAAGCAGTCGGAAGATTGGAATTTTTTATTGTTTTAACTAAACTTGCGATTTTATTGGTTTTCATTGCCGTCGGAATGCAAAAATTCAGACCGGAAATTTTTCTACAAGGAGGTTTAAGCCTTAACAACGGGATTTTAACCGCTTCTGTGGTCTTTTTTTTATCATACATGGGCTTTGGAATAATCACAAATGACAGTGAAAATATAGAAAATCCCAAAAAGAACGTGCCGAGGGCAATTTTCACGAGTATTCTCATTGTCATTTTTATCTATACGATGGTGTCTGTATCCGCCCTTAGTCTCCTTCCCGTAAAAGAGTTGATTATGTATAAAGAAAATGCACTCGCAAAGGCAGTAGAACCGGTCTTAGGTAAATTCGGATTTCTGCTCGTATCTCTTGGAGCATTGGTTAGCATCTCGTCCGCTCTTAATGCTGCCCTTTACAGCGGAGCAAACGCCGCTTATGCTTTCATGAGAAACGGATACATTCCGCTTCCGAATCTTCAAAGGGACAGAATTTGGATGAGCGGACATGCCGGGCTTTACCTGACCTGCGCACTGGCTCTTGTGTTTGCGATTGCTTTTAACGTAACTTCAATAGCCTCAATAATAAGTTTGATTACAACGATAATATACATTTTTGTCCTGTTTTCCCACCTAAAATTGGCAAAGGTGATAGGTGGCAAAAACTGGCTGGTGTTCTTTAATCTCATAGTCGTTTCGTTCGTGGCTATAAACATTATGAAGTTTCAAATGGAAAGTAATCCTGCCGTTTTCTTCGTTTCTATTCTCCTGTTTCTGGTTTCGTATTTGGCAGAAAAACTTTATTACGGCAAACTAAAAGCACCTCCCGCATAAATAAAGACTTTTTCATTCAATATTAACTACAAAAGGAAACGGAG
>CAZZKT010000012.1:0-23954 GCA_964654625.1 uncultured bacterium | reverse complement strand
CTCCTCGCGCTTTTCGCTACCGAAATTTTACTCTATGGAGTGAAAGTTCTAAAACCTGCTCTTTAAAGCAATCATCGGGTCAACTCTTTCCGTTCCCACGTAAACTCCGAAGTGGAGGTGGGGACCCGTTGACCTTCCGGTAGAACCTACCCTGCCGATGACCTTGCCCGCTTTTACGAATTCTCCTTTTTTAACGTTTATCTTTGAAAGATGGGCATAAAGAGTGTGAATTCCGAGTCCGTGGTCAATTATCACGGTGTTGCCGGTAAAAAACATGCTTCCCGCATAGGCAACTTTCCCCGAAAGAACTGCAAAAACGGGTTCACCTTTGGGAGCCTTAAAGTCAGTTCCCCAGTGGATTGAACGTTTTTTCCCGTTAATGATTCTTTTTGCTCCGAAAGGAGTGGTTATTACGAGTTTCCTTAAAGGTTTCCTCATAAAGGTTTCTCTGTAAATCTTGGGTGACACGGTTGAAAGAATTTTGGTAAGAATTTTTCGTTCTCTTTTGATTCTTTCCAGAATTTTCTTCGTTATTTTCCTTTCTTTCACCCATATTCTTGAAATTCTGAACCTTTTCTTCGCAACTATTATTCTTTTCCTGCAGAGAGTTTTTCCGTTGACCTTCAGGTAAACGTCAACGAACTTTCCGGAATCGTAAGGTATTGCGAAAAATACTTTCGGATAGAATCCTTTGAACTTCAAAATTTTTCCCTTTTCCGTTTTTACGATAACTTCTGCCTTTTTTTCAGAAGGTTTTAACGAAAAGTATCCGAGAGAACCGGGATAAGTGTAAGAAAGGTAAAACTCTCTACCGAAAGACAAAGCGGGCAAGAAGAAGATAAGGAAAAAGAACAGAACTGCTATTCTTTGCAGTATCTTTCCTTCTCCGAATAGATGCATCCGCAGTATTGCTGTCTGTAAAGGTTTAGTTGTTTTGAGATTTCTATTCCTTCTTTCCATCCTTCCCTGAAGTCAAACTCCAAAAACTTGACTCCAAATTTTCTACCGGCATTCCTTCCTGCGTCAAGAATTAAATCCCTGTTTTGAAACTTACTGTAAAGCAAAGTTGAAGTGAATCCGGAAAACTTTCCGTGCTTTGCAACGGAAGCGGCCGTTTCAAGTCGCATGGAATAGCAAATCCTGCACCTTAAAGGTTTTTCTTCCCTGTAAGCAACTTCCCTTAAAAATCTTTCAAGTTCGTATTTGTCAAGGTAGATGACTCTTATGTTTTCAATTTTTTCAAGTTCTTTGAGCGCTTCAAGCCTTTTCTTGTATTCAAGGTAAGGGTGAATGTTGGGATTGAACCAAAGACCGAAAACTTCATATCCCCTTTCTTTTAAAAACTTAATCGGATAACAGGCACACGGAGCACAACAAATGTGAAGGAGAATTTTCATTCTTCCACTTCAAGGTCAAGGTCGGTTCTTACTTGATTCCTTCCAAGTCTTTTTGCAAGGTAAAGAGCCTTGTCAGCCTTTTCAAGAAGAGAGGTTTCGTCAAGCCCTTCCCTCATAACCGCAACTCCGAGGCTTATCGTAACGGGAATGTCAACGTTTTTGAACCTGAAAAGGTGTTTCTCCACGAGTTTTCTGAGCCTTTCCGCAACCCTTACCGCTTGGCTGAAGGTAACTCCGGGAAGAAGAATCGCAAATTCTTCTCCGCCGTATCTTGCAACAACGTCCCTTGCCCTTAATTGCTGTCTGATGACCCTTGCAAGTTCTTGAAGAACGTAGTCTCCTGCTTGATGCCCGTAAGTGTCGTTAATCTTTTTAAAGTGGTCAATGTCAATCATTATGAGGGCAAAAGGATAGTCCCTTCTGTAGAAGTCGTTTACCATATCGCTTAAAGCCCTGTCAAAACTTGCCCTGTTGGCTACCTGGGTAAGGAAGTCGGTTGATGCCATTCTCTTTGACTCTTCAAGTTCTCTTGAAAGTTTCATTATTTCTTTGTTTGATTCTTCAAGTTTTTTCTTGAGTTCGGTGTTTTGGTGTCTTATTTTTTCTAACTCATCAAGGATTTTGGCAAGCATGGCTTTTAAGTATTCGTCGTCTGCGGTATCGTGAATTTCCCTTATGGCAGTTTCCCTTGAGGAAAGGTGTTCTTGGTGAACATCAAGGAAATCAATAACGCTCTTTAGTTCGCTTGTTAAATCCTCCGTTATTTCTTTCAGGATTTCTCTTTCTCTTTCAAACCTGTCTTTTACCTCTTCTCCTTCTTGAGGAAACTTCGTTTTAAAAATTCCCATCAACTCAAGGTCTGAAGCCTTAATGTTGTTTTCAAGAACGTAGCAAAAGACCTCAAACCACATAGCATAATTTTTGGGCGTAAGGGGAATGTTTGTCCTTGTCAGGAATTTCAGAACTTCTCTTGCAACTTCGCTTATGAACCTGAGGTCATCTTTCGTTAGTTTTTTGTTCTTGAGTTCTTCAAGGGTTTTACATCTTACTTTTTCTTCTTTTTCCATTCTAACCTCACCCCAGCAGTCTTAAGGCACTCCTTCAGAGGTAGGTTCAATTTTTCAATCTCTATTATAACCCAACTTACCGCACATTTTGAAGTTATTTCCTCCAATATGCTTTTTCCAAGAGACTCAATAGTTTCATAGGTTTTGCTTTCTGCGGTTTCTCTTGCAAGTTTCACAAGGTAAGTATAATCAACAAAATCTTCACACCCCACCCTCATAGAAACGAGAAACCTTCCTCCGAGTTTTCTTTCTTCCTCATAAACCCCGCACCTTGAAAAGAGCAGTAAGTCCTTCACGAAAACTTCAACTTCAAGACTCCCTTGCAATTCTTTCAACCTCCTCTACGAGCCTCTTAACCGCAACGCTTTCTGGCACTTTATCAACAACTTTTCCTTTAACGAAAAGGATGAATTCCTTTCCCGCACCTGCTATTCCAACGTCCGCCATTTTTGCCTCTCCCGGACCGTTTACCGCACAGCCCATTACCGCTACCTTGATAGGTTTTGAAACGTGCAAAAGTGCGTTTTCAACTTCTTGGGCAATTCTTTCAACATCCACGCAACACCTTCCGCACGTCGGACAAGAAATGACTTCAACGCCTCTCTTTCTCAACCCAAGAGCGGAAAGAATTTTGTAAGCAACAAGAACTTCGTTGACCGGATTTGAAGTTAAGGAAACCCTTATCGTGTCTCCTATTCCGAGAAACAAGAGAATTCCGATTCCAACCGCAGATTTCACCGCTCCGCTGAGGAGTGGACCGGCCTCTGTTATTCCCACATGAATGGGATAGTCGGTTTTTTCCGCAAATTCCCTGTTTGCCTTGACTGTGCTTTCAACGTCCGAACCTTTAAGGGAAAACTTTATATTGGTGTATCCTTCGTCTTCAAAGAACTTTGCCCAGTTAAGAGCGGTTTCCGAAAGAGCGGTGTGCAGTTCTTTGTGCTTTGCAAGAACCTCTTTCGGAAGCGAACCGACATTTACTCCGATTCTGATTGGAACGTTTTTTTCCCTTGCACACTTTATAACTTCTTTGACCTTGTCTTTTCCGCCTATGTTTCCGGGATTTATCCTGATACAGTCCGCTCCGTTTTCAATGGAAACAATTGCAAGTTTGTAGTCAAAGTGAATGTCCGCAACGAGGGGAATGGAAATCTGTGATTTTATGTCTTTTATCTTTTTTGCAGATTCTTCATCGGGAACCGCCACTCTAACCACTTCACAGCCGGCTTTTTCAAGAAGTTTTATCTGATTTACCGTTTCTTTAACGTTGCTGGTAAAGGTGTTGGTCATTGATTGAACCACTATCGGATTTTCACCGCCGATAGGAACGTTTCCAATCCAAACTACTTTGCTCTTTCTCCGCTTTATCCAACCCATTCCGACAGGAGTTTTATTATCTTTTCTTCCTCATCAGAACTTACAACTTCAAAACCGTTCAACTTCAAAAGAGCGGTTGTGACCCCCATCCCTGCTTTTAGATTATCGGAGTAAAAGTCGTAGATTTTTAGAACCCCGCAAGACGGACTTTTTTCCTTTAAGATGCAGGCAGATGCTTCAAGCATTAACGCTATTTTCAACGTTTCCCTCGCTCCCCTTAAAAAGTTTTCGGTAACGTCCTTAAAAGGCGGAGTTACCGTAAGGACTTTGCCCTTTCCCTCAATAACTTCTCTTCCGTCCTTTCCCTTGATTTTCGCAGGCTGTCTTGGTGTGGGAAGACCGCCGAGTTGTTCGGGACAAACGGGAATTAAGACTCCTTTTTTAAAGGCTTCAACGAGGATTTCTTTTTTGTTGTTTCCGCCGTTGTATTTGCAGTTTATTCCAAGAAGGCACGCGCTAACCAGAATTTTCATTGCCAAAACGATTATAACAAACTTTGTTTGCGAACAAAAAGTTAGCGTTTTGCAAAGGGTGTTATAATTTTTATCTTGAATATCCTTGCAGATTTAGGGATAATTTCTCGGCTTAAAACGAGAAGGAGGTAGGAAGATGGCAAAGTTAAAGATGAACCTTATAGGGGACGGGATAGAACTGACCGAAGCCATTAAAAGCGTGATTCACGAAAAGTTTTCAAAACTTGAAAGGTTTTTGGGAAGCGACTCCCGGGAAATACAGGCGGACGTTATAGTCAAAAAGGAGAAGTTCAGGGCAAGCGTGGAAGTAATAATCTACAACTTCTTTGACCATACCCTACGGATAAAGAAAGAGACCGACGACCTTTATTCTGCGATTGACTTTGCGGTTGACGCTGCAGAAAAACAACTCAGAAGACTTAAAGACAAGATGGTAGAACAAGCAAGAAGGGAAGCAAAAAGGAACAAGAGGCAGTTAACGTTCGTTGAAGAGCGTTTGGTTGAAAAACCGATAGAAATCATTGAAGAAGAACCGGAACTTTACAAACCCCTTACCGTGGAAGATGCTGTCATAAAGTTGCTCAGTTCCGAAAGGGACTTTTTTGTCTTTTGCAACGCAGAAACCGGAAACGCTTGCGTTGTTTTCAAAAGGAAGGACGGAAACATAGGACTCATAGAAATGCCAAGTTGCAGATAGAGGAAAGGTAAATGGCTTCCTTGCCGAAGTTGAAAATTGGAAACCTTGAACCCGAAGTTCCCATAATACAAGGAGGAATGGGAGCCAGAGTTTCTTTACACAAACTTGCTTCCGCTGTTGCAAATGCCGGAGGCATCGGCGTTATTTCTGCGGTCTTGCTTCACCAAAAGGACAGAACCAAACCCTTAAAACACACCTGCAAAGGTGTTGAAGTTGAAAAGTTCGGACTGAAGCCATACCACTATGCAGAAGAACTGGCAGAAGAAATAAGAAAAGCCAAAGAAATTGCCCCGAGAGGGATTATCGGTGTTAACATAATGTATGCCCTTACTCACTTTTACGAACTCTTGATGACCGCAATAGATGCCGGAGCGGACTTAATCATTCAGGGAGCAGGCTTTGGAAAAGATGTCTTTAAAATCTGCAACCTGTTTGACATTCCGCTCGTTGAAATCGTTGCGACTCCAAAAGGAGCAAAACTTTCCGAAAAACTCGGAGCAAAAGCGGTAGTTGTTGAGAGCGTTGAGGCAGGAGGTCATCTCGGAACGCAAAAGAGCCTTTGGGAAATACTCCCAAAGATTGTTGAAGCGGTTAAAATTCCGGTAATTGCTGCGGGAGGAATTTTTTCGGGAAAGGACATGGCAAGGGCATTCAAAATGGGAGCAAAAGGTGTTCAAATGGCTACGAGGTTTATTGCGACATACGAGTGCGATGTTGCGGAAGAATTTAAGCAATTCATAATCAAAGCCCGCCAGGAAGATTCCATATTCGTCAAAAGTCCCGTAGGAATGCCGGCTCACGCTGTCAGAAATCCTTTTACCGAAAGACTTGAAAGGGAAGGAAGAATACCGCACGACTGTCCGTTTAAGTGTTTAAAAACTTGTGAGGGGCCTTCTTCAATTTACTGCATAGCGGATGCCCTTTTGAAATCTGCAAGCGGAGACGTTGTTAACGGACTTGTCTTTGCGGGTAGCAATGTCGGAAAAGTTGATAAAATGTATTATGTAAAAGACTTAATATCGGAATTGGTGAATGAATGCTTGGAAGAACTTGATAGGGAGGAAGAAAGTGCGCATGCGTAAATACCTTTTCCTTTCCGTGCTTTTTTTGGCTTCCTGTGCTTCCGTTCAACAGCAGAAGCCGTCGGTTAACCTGAAACCCCTTGAAACGAAGATTTCAAACATTGAGTCCGCAATAACGGACATTGATGCAAAGGTTTCTTCACTCTCGGAAAGGGTTTCAAGACTTGAAAGAAAGTATGCCCTCCTTGAAAAAAACGCTTTTGAATTGAAGTCAAGGATTGAAACGGTTGAGGAGAAACTGAAGAAAGAAGCCGTTGAAAAGAAAGAACCGGAAGTTCAAAGCCAGCCGGCACCCGAACAGCAAGAAGGGGAAGTTCCTTCGGGAAAGACGGATAAAGAACTTTACAGGGAAGCCTTTAAAGCCATGGAAGTCGGAGACCTTGAATCCGCAAAGAACTACTTTTCCGCAATTGTTGAACAGTATCCCGACAGCAACCTTGCGGACAACGCTCTTTACTGGATAGGGGAAATTTACTACTCCCACAACGATTACGAAACTGCCCTTGAATATTTTAAGAGAGTGATAGAGGAATATCCGAAAGGAAACAAAGTTCCGTCCGCAATGTTGAAACTCGGACTTTGCTACAAGGGACTTGGAGATTACGAAAAGGCAAAGGAAATATTCAGACAGGTAATTCAAAACTATCCCGGCACCGCAGAAGCAGGAATAGCAAAGATTAAACTCTTTGAACTGGAAAATCAAAATGCAAATAGATGAAAGAGGAATAAAAGGACTCGCAATAAGAGGCGTTGACCTCTGGATAAACCTTGAAATAACGAAGTTTAAAAATCCGGAAAACTACCAAAAAGTATCGGAAGTATTAAAAAAGAGGTTCAAAACGGAAAAACTTTCACCCCTTTTGGTTTTCCTCGGGCTTCTTGAAATGGCCCTCATTGACGACGCACTCGGAAAAAGACCTTACGTCAGCGAAGAAGAAAGGGAAGAAGTTATAAAAGACATAGTCTCTTCTCTTGCTCAAAAGTTTCCGGAAATCGTAAAAGAAGCACAAAAGTTGGTCAGCGAAGTAGAAAGTGTTGCTGAAGAGTTTTTGAAGCAGTCCAAAAAGTATCTGGAGGAAAAGTGAGTAAGGCACTTGTTATTTTCTCCGGAGGAATTGACTCAACTACCGCTCTTTATTGGGCTAAATCAAAGTTTAAGGAAGTTTACGCCATAACGTTTTTTTACAGTCAAAAGCATTCAATAGAAGTTGAAATGGCAAAAATAACTGCAAAAAACGCCGGAGTAAAAGAACACTTCGTTTTTGAAGTCAACCTCGGTGCTTTCGGAGGTTCTTCCCTTCTTGAAGGAGGACCCGAAATCCCCGAAACGAGAGACGTTAAAGAAATTGAAGAAAGGGGTATTCCTTCAACTTATGTTCCCTTCAGAAACGGTGTTTTCATAGCCCTTTCCGCTTCCTTTGCAGAATCAAGGGGCATAACAAACATCGTCGGGGGTTGGAACGCAGTTGACTTCAGCGGGTATCCCGACTGCAGGGAGGAGTTTTTGAAGGCTATGGAGAACGCTCTGAACCTCGGGACGAAACTCGGAGCAGAAGGTAAAAGGTGGAAGATTCACGCTCCTTTAATCAACCTCTCCAAGGGAGAGATTATAAAACTCGGATTAGAACTTGGAGCGGACTACTCTTATTCTGTTTCGTGCTACAGGGGAGGAGAAGTTCCCTGTATGAGGTGTGACAGTTGTATTCTCAGGGCGAAGGGGTGGGAAGAAGCGGGTGTTGAAGACCACCTTATTCAACGATTGAAAAGAGAAGGAAAAATTCTTGAATAACGGGAGGTAAAGTTGGCTGAAGAAAAGTTTAAGTCCGGTTATGTTGCAATTCTCGGAAGACCGAATGTCGGAAAATCTACTCTCCTTAACAACTTCTTGGGAGCAAAAGTAGCCATCGTAACGGACAAACCTCAAACCACAAGGCACAGAATTATCGGAATCAAACACATGAAAGACTGCCAAATTGTCTTCCTTGACACTCCGGGAATCCACAGCAAAGAACAGTTTGAACTCAACAGATATATGAACGAAATAGCCCTCGGGGTAATTCCGGATGCTGACATTATTCTTTTTCTGATTGACGCAAGGGAAGGCATAACGGATGCGGACGAAAAGATTCTTCAAAAAATCGGCGAGGAAAAGAGAAAGGACGCAAAAGTCATAGTCGTAATAAACAAAATTGACGGAGTCAGAAAGGAAGAACTTCTGCCGATGATAGACAGAATCAGCAAGGAGTTTCCGTTCGTTTCCGACATAGTTCCGATATCCGCCACCAGAGGAACGAACCTTGACAGATTGCTAAACCTCATAGTTTCTTACCTTCCGGAGGGTCCGAAGTATTACGACGAAACGATGATAACCGACCAACCCCTTGAAAGGTTTGTGTCCGAAATAATAAGGGAAAAGATAATGCTCTTAACGAGAGAAGAAGTTCCCCACGCAACGACCGTTTTGGTGTGGAGCATCAAAAAGGGAGACGTTAATCCCAACATGCTTGTCATAGACGCTGATATAATAGTAGAAAAGGACTCTCAAAAGGGAATCATAATAGGAAAAGGAGGTCAGAGGCTCAAGAAAATCGGAAAACTTGCAAGAGAGGAACTTGAACAATTACTCGGAAAGAGAATTTACTTGAGGTTGTGGGTAAAGGTGAAGGAAGACTGGAGGCAGAGGGCTGACCAGTTGAGGAGTCTTGGATATGCGTAATTTTTTTGCAGTTTTGCTGGCACTTTTTGGCCTTTGCGGTTTTGCGGATGCCCAGCAGAACTTTATGTCTTACTATCTTCTTCAAAGGGAACTTGAAATCCTCACCGTTGCCAAAATACCGATTTCCTACCAAGAAGTTCCGAGAAAGGTCAGAATAATCACAAGAGAGGAAATAGAAAGAATCGGTGCTCAAAACCTTTTTGACCTTCTCCGATACCTTCCGGAGTTTTACGTCTGGAGAGGACACTTCTACCTCAAAGCCGTAGGAACAACGGGGGTAAGGGAAAGTTATTTTTCCGAAAAAATTCAGGTTCTCATAGACGGAGTTCCCATTACAGACCCGTCAACGGGTTCTTCTTTTTCAACGGATGACAACATTCCTTTAAGCGGAATAGAAAGAGTAGAGGTAGTTTACGGTCCCCTGACTTCTCTTTACGGTTTTAACGCTTCTTTGGTCATAATAAACCTGATAACGGAGAAGAAAGCAAACAAAGTCGGAGTATCTTTAAGCACCTCCGGTGCCAAAAACTTTTACGCTCTTCAAAGTTTTAACGAAAAAGGGTTTAAAGGGAACGTATGGGTATCATACATGGATGAAAACGTTCCTCACGATACCACAAAATACAGGGACTTACAAGGAAGACTCCATTACGGAGACGCAGAAACGTTTAACAAGCACTTCAACTACTTCATAAGGGTCTCTCACGACTCCGGTTTTTACTTCACTTTAATGGGAGTAAACAGAGATTCCGTTTTTCCGGTTTCCGTTACTTACTTTCCGACAAACGGAGACAACTCTTACACCGATAGAACCGCTTACATAAACAGGTTCGGCATTAAAAAGCGCTTTGGAAACTTTGACGTTGACACCTACGGATTCTTCAACTGGTTCCACCTTAAAAGGGGATACAATGTTTTTCCTGAACTTGGTTTGAAGGCCGTTGAGGAAAGATACGTTAGAAACTTTGGAGGTGGAATTTCTGCAAGTTTTCCGGTTTTTGAAGGCTATTCCACTTTCGGAATTGAAACTCAAAAGGTTGACATGTATAAAGTTCCGCTCTACGCAAACTTTGAAAATCCGCAGGCCCTCTACAATTTATTGACCGTCATCACAAGTGGTAGTGGGAATTACAGCAGTGTCTTGGCACTTATGAAACCTTCAATGGAAGAAGTTCCCGAAAGTAAGAGACTCTTTGTTAGCCCCGTAAAGAGAATCGTCCTTTCTCCTTACCTTCAGTTTTTCAAAGAATTTGAAAAAACGAGTTTTCTGATTTCTGCAAGAGTAAACAAGACAACGGATGTTGGTTCTCAAGTTGGATGGTCAGCAGGTATTTCAAGGATACTGAATCCAAAAGTCAAATTCAAACTTACAGCCGGTAAATCCGTTAGAATTCCTTCTTTTGAAGAACTCCATGTGAGAAACAACATCATCTATCGTGGAAATGAAAATCTAACTTACGAAAAGGTTTACTCTGTTCTTCCCTCCGTAGAATATTCTTCCGACAGTGTGGACATTGGCATTACGCTTTATTACAATTTTATTAAGAACCTAATATACAGAAGGCCTTCTCAGAATCCCAGATACAAGTATGAATGGTCTAACGCAAATCATCCGATAATCATAAAGGGGCTAATTTTGAATGCGAAGAAAAAGTTTGAAAACTTTGAAGTTTTCGGAGGAATTGGAAGGAAGTTTAAGGTTCAAGGCTCCGAAGATGTTGAATACTTTTGGTATCCAAGGTGGAAGGGCGTAGTGGGAGTTACTTTATTTTCCGGAAACAAAAGCTTAACCATCTGGGGTCATGGAATTTCAAGAGTTAACAAGGATGTGAGTGGGTATTTCGTTGGAAATGTTTCCTTAAACTGGAACACAGAATTAGGAAGGATTTTCGCAAAAGTTGAAAACATTTTTGACAAAAAGATTTATTACAGGGCTAATCCCGAGGTCGTTGAAGAGGGAAGAACTTTATGGGTAGGATTAGAATATTCTTTTTAACAATTGGTTTTGTGCTTATTTCTTCCCTTGCAAGACCTCAGGACGTATGCATTTTTGACTCTTACGGAATAGATGCAACTAAGGAGGTTTTAAAACTTCTTAAAGAACGCCTTAAAGATTCAAATGGTAAAAATTGCCGAGTTAAAATAATTCTCGGAACGCCGGGAGTTATTAAAGAAAGAGCGGGACTTTCAAAAGTTGTTTATTCTTTTGTAATGTTTCCCGAACTTTTCGGTCTTGATAAACGCAAAAACTTCTATGGAGTCAGAATTTTCCCGCTTCCGGAAAAGACCGCAAAAGAATTCTTTAAAACAACCAAACTTCCGAGGAAGAAGATTGCGGTTCCCGTTTCAAGGGAGAATCTCCAAATAGCGAAACTCTACGTCAAAGGAAGATATTTCAAAATAATCACCTTCAAAAAAGACCCTCTTGAGGTCAAAAAAGAACTTCAAAAGTATGATTACATTTACATTTTCCCCGACAGAAAACTTTTGAAATTAACGAACCTTTTAAAGTTAATCGGATGGGCTAAAGAAAACAAAAAAATTCTTCTTACCGGTTTACCGGACATAGCAAAGTTCGGAGTTAATTTTGTTTACGGAGTTGACTTAAAACTCCTTGCCTACAAACTTGCTTCAATTGCCGAAAATGAACCAGAAGAAAAAATCCTTCCCTGTCCCGCAAAGGTTCAAAAATGGGTTCACTGAAAGTCTTTTTGACAGCCACCATTGGCATTACAGTAAGCGTTGCTTTGGTTTTTACATTGTGGTTTGGCTACAGGTTTTCCAATCAGGCGGGAAATTTTTATCTTAAGAACTTTAAGGACATAACTTATCTTTTCGGGAAGAACGTCCAATACATGTCCGAAATATACAACAACCGAACGGTCGTAAGGCAGGTCCTTCAAAACATTAAGGAAAGGTTAAAAGAAGCAAAGGCTGTTTACCTCAGAATCGGAGACATAGAAATGGTTTATCCTGGGAGATACAGTAAAACAATCTTTTTCCCGTGCGTTGAAAGATTGGGTAGTGCGGTGATTACGACAAGCGAGGGAATTCTTGTTTGCTATCCACTACACGAGGAACTCGCTACTTCCTATCTCGGAAAGGGTAGAAGAGAAGGAACGTTTGCAATGCTTTTTGTCAGCAGTGCTTATGACGAAATTAGAAGACTTTGGCTTTTAAAACTCGTCTTTTCTTTCTTGCTGATTTGGGGACTCGTAAGTGCGGGGCTTTGGGGAATGGTGAAACTTTTGAATTCTGATGTTGAGAAAATAAAGAAGTTCGTTTCAATAATTGAAAGGTTCTTAACAAGGGCAGAGTTTTTAGAACGAAACAAGTCAAGTCTTGAAAGTTTAAAAAAGAGAATCGGACAGTTCACGTTTTCAGAGTTTAAGATTCTTGGCAATCTTCTTGTAAACCTTGCGTTTGAGATTTCTACTTTGAGGGAAAGGCTTGAAAGGGAAGCCATTGAAGACCCCCTAACTGGACTTTATAACAGAAACTTTTTAAGGAAATTTGCTGGAAGTTTAGTCTCACTTGCTAAAAGAGAAAGAATACCATTTACCGTAGCAGTGATTGATATTGACGACTTCAAGAAAATAAACGATACTTATGGCCATGCGAAAGGAGATGAAGTTTTGAGAACGCTTGGCAAGATAATCAGAAACAGATTGAGAACTTCCGACGCTCCAGTAAGGATGGGCGGAGAGGAAATTCTTCTTATGTTTTTCAATGCTAACAAAAAAGAGGCCTCTTCGGTTGTTGAAGAAATAAAAGAAAGACTTTCCGAAGTAGATTTCGGTTTCGGAAAGCGGGTTACTTTCAGTGCGGGTGTTGCGGGCTTTCCCGAAGATTTCGGCCAGTCGGTAACCCTTGAAGAACTCGTTGAACTTGCCGATGAAAGACTGTATAAGGCTAAAAGGAGCGGTAAAAACAGGGTAGTTTGGATGTAAAAAATTCTTATCTTATAACGGGAGGTAAAGATGAAAAGACTCGTGCTGGTTCTATTTTTCTTAACTTTTGTTTCTGGAGTTGCTTTTGCTCAAAACAACCTTAAGTCCGGGGTTTATTACGTTGATATTCAAAGGGTAATAAACGAATCGGAAAAAGGAAAACAGGCTAAGGCGCTCATTGAATCAAAAATTAAGTCCGCAAAAGAAAAACTCAAGAAAATGTATGACGAAATAGAAAAATTAAAGGAAGAATTAAAGAGTTCTGCCCTCAGCAAGGAAGCAAGAACCCAAAAAGAAACTCTCCTTCAGCAAAAAATCAGGGATTATCAAAGATTCCAACAAGATACTCAAATTGAAATTGCAAACCTTGAGCAAAGATACACCGAAGAAATCGTTAATGACGTGATAAAAATCATAAGAGAATACAGACAGGAAAAAGGGATTCCCGTCATCGTTGAAAAAAGGGAAGCAGGAATAATAGCGGGAGACCCTGCCTATGACCTGACTCAAGAGATAATAAAACTTTACAATCAACGAACGAGAAAATGAAACTTCGGGAAATTGCCGAAATCTTAAACTGCAAACTCGTCGGAAACGAAGACGTTGAAATAAACGGAGTTGCGGAAATACAAAATGCCAAAGAAGGTCAAATAACCTTTCTCTCAAACCCCAAATACAGGAAATTTTTAAAAACTACGAGGGCAAGTGCAATAATCCTTGAAAAAGAAGAGGAAATAAACATTCCGCAACTTATCTGTGAAGAACCTTACGTTGCTTTTGCCAAATTGATGCAGGTATTCTTTCCGGAAAAACTTCCGGAACCTCAAATTTCGGAGTTTGCTTTTGTGTCAAAAACTGCAAAAGTCGGAAAAAATTGTTTCATCGGCTTCGGTGTTTATGTCGGAGATGAAACCGTTTTGGAAGACGAAGTTTACATTTTTCCGGGAAGTTATGTGGGTAATCACTGTCATATCGGGAAAGGAACGGTTATTTTCCCGAACGTTGTGATTTACGACGGAGTTAAAATCGGCAAGTATGTAAGGATTCACTCCGGAACCGTTGTGGGTTCTGACGGCTTCGGTTACGCTTTCAGCAAAAAGGAAGGCAAGATTTACAAAATACCGCAGGTTGGCGGGGTGGTGATAGAGGACTTTGTTGAAATAGGTGCAAACACTACCATAGACAGGGGAACCATCGGAAACACGGTAATCGGTGAAGGAACGAAAATAGACAACCTCGTTCAAATCGGTCATAACGTTAAGATTGGCAAGTGGTGCTTCGTTGTTTCTCAAGTCGGGATTTCGGGAAGTGCAAAAATCGGAAACTACGTCACTCTTGCAGGAAAGGTCGGAGTGGCAGGTCACGTTGAAGTTGCGGACGGAGTTACCGTTACTGCAAAAGCCGGGGTAACGAAGGACATTAAAAAGTCTGGCATTTATTCTGGATTTCCCGCAAAACCTCACAATGAGTGGAAGAAGATAGAAGTTTTGATTTCAAAGTTGCCGGAAATTTACAGGAAATTTCTGAAAAGGGGTGGACAGTGAAGGTAGCGGAGTTTAAAAACTTGTGTCCTAACTGCTCCGGAACGATTTCCGACGAAAGGTTAAAACTCGGACTTCCCTGTGAAAAGTGTCTTCCGGAAGTTCCGGATAAACTCCTTCAGGTTGAAGAAATTTGCGAACTTCTCGGAGACAACCTAAAAGACTTTTCAACAATCTGCCAGTTAGAAGAATTTTCGTCTTCGTTTAAAGAATTTTTCAAGTCAAAAACCGGATTTTCTCCGTGGAATCTCCAACTGTCATGGACAAAAAGGGTTTCTCTTAAAAAATCCTTTACGCTGATTGCACCTACCGGGGTTGGAAAAACCACTTGGGGACTCGTAATGTCAAGTTTTCTTCCGGGAAAAGTTTACGTGATAGTTCCAACAAAACTTCTTGTGGTTCAAACTTTAGAAAAACTGAAGAAAATGACGGAAAAAAGGGTTGTCGGCTATACCGGAAAAAAGAAGGAGAAAGAAGCGATTTTTTCCGGGGATTTTGATATTCTCGTTACGACTACGAACTTTTTATACACGAACTTTGAACAAATCCCAAAACCCTTTGATTTCGTGTTCGTTGACGACGTTGATTCCCTCCTAAAGAGTGCAAAAAACGTTGATAAAGTCTTGATGCTTTTGGGCTTTTCCGAAAGGGCGGTTTCTCTTGCGATGGAATCAATAAACCTCAAGTCAAAACTTCAAAGTTCAAAGAACAGGGAAGAAATCTTTGAAAAACTCAGAGAGATTGAAGAGGAACTCAAAAAGGAAAGGGAGAAGGTAAAGGGAGTCATAGTGGTTGCTTCCGCTACTTCTCAGCCGAAGTCAAAGAGGGTCAAACTGTTCAGGGAACTTCTCGGTTTTGAGATAGGCAGGTCGTCCGCAAGTTTGAGAAACGTTGAAGACGTTGTTGTATTTGACTTTAACGGTCTCTTTGAATCCGCAGTTTCCATCGTTAAGAAGTGGGGAAAGGGAGCGTTCGTTTTTGTTTCTTCGGAATACGGGAAGGACGGCGTTGAAAGAATGAAGCGAATGTTGAACGAAGAAGGAATTGTTGCCGTTTCATACGAAGAGTTCACTCCTGAAAATCAGGAAAAATTTGTGAAGGGAGAGATAAAAGCGGTTGTTGGTATATCAAGTTACAGAAATCCTCTTGCAAGAGGCATTGACCTTCCCCAATCTGTCAGGTATGCGGTCTTTGTCGGTGTTCCTAAAATGGAATTCAGCGTGAATCTTGACCTTGTTCCTTCAAAACTTTTCAGTGTTCTGTTCAGTTTGAGAAATTTGCTTCCCAAAGAAGACGAATCAAAGATAAACAGATACCTTTCTTACCTCAGAAAATACCTCGGAATGAGCGAAGAGCAAGTTCAATCTTATCAATCTGTGAAAGAAAGATTGGAAGAGATAAGAAACTATCTCAAATCTTTTGTTGAAGACGAAAAATTCCTTGAGAAGGTTAAAAATTCTGACGAAATTTCCCTTAAGGAAGAAGGCGGAAGTTTGAAAATCGTTGTCGGAGATGCAACCGGTTATGTTCAGGCTTCCGGTAGAACTTCAAGGATGATTGCGGGCGGTCTTACAAAAGGCGTGAGCATTATGCTCGTTGACGACTACAAGGCTTTTAATTCTCTGCGAAAAAGACTTCTCGTCTTTCTTGAAGACGTTAACTTCAAAGTTCTCGGAAACTCAAAGACCGAAAAGTTTGGTTTTGAGTTAATCACCGAAAAGGAGTTGAAGGAAGTCTTTAAAGAGGTTGACAGGGACAGGGAAAAGGCACTCCTTGCCCTTCAAGGCAAACTTTCGGAAAGAGAAAAAGCTCAGGTGTCAACTTCGTTGATAGTTGTTGAATCTCCGAACAAGGCAAGAACCATCGCTGGATTTTTCGGCAAACCCACGAGAAGAAAGATAAAAGGGCTTGACGTTTACGAAATAAACGTCGGGAAAAAACTGATACTCCTTACCGCATCAAAAGGACACGTTTTTGACCTTACCATTTCCGACGGCATATGGGGAGTTAAGGAGGAAGAAAACTTTGTCCCCGTTTATGCCACGATAAAGGTCTGTAGCAAGTGCGGAGAACAAACTACAGAACCCGTATGCCCGAAGTGCAAGACTCCTCCGGATTCGGACAAGATGGAAATAATCAAGGCTTTAAGGGAAATCAGCCTTGAAGCGGACGAAATATTAATAGCCAGCGACCCGGACACCGAAGGGGAAAAAATCGGCTGGGACGTTGGAATTTCCGTTAAACCTTATCAGAGAAACCTTAAGAGAATGGAGTTTCACGAAATAACCAAAAGGGCTTTTATGGAGGCTCTTGAAAATCCGAGAAACGTGGACGAAAACCTCGTTAAGGCTCAAATAGTAAGAAGAATTGCAGACAGATGGATGGGCTTTTCTTTAAGCCAGCACTTGTGGAAGACCTTTGACAAGAATTGGTTGTCCGCCGGTAGGGTTCAAACGCCCGTTCTCGGATGGGTCATAGAAAGATACGAAAAGAGTAAAGAAAAAGTCGGGAAACTAACCGTAAGAACCGACGCCGGCACTTTTACCTTCACCGTTTCCGACAAATCTTTGAAAGACCTTTCCTGTCAGAAGTTAAAACTGAAAGTGGTTGACTCGCTCGTTCAGGAAAAGTCTCCTCCGCCACCTTACAACACCGGAGAACTTTTAAGGGACGCTGACCTCGTTCTCGGGTTCTCTGCGGAAAAGACTATGGCAATAGCCCAAGAACTCTTTGAAGCAGGATTCATAACCTACCACAGAACCGACTCAACGAGGGTTTCTTCTTTCGGAATCGGTGTGGCAAGGCAATACATAAGTGAAAACTTTCCTCAGGACTTCTTTTCTCCGAGACACTGGGGAGAAGGGGGAGCCCACGAGTGCATAAGACCGACGAGACCCCTTGATGCCAACGGACTTAAAACTTCTCTCGCGGTTTCCGGAGCGTCTTTAAGCATTACGAGAGACCACTTGAGGCTTTACGACCTTATTTTCAGAAGGTTTATCGCTTCCCAAATGAAACCTTTAAAGTTAAAAGTTTTAAAGGTCTTGCTTAAAGTAATTCCGGACGAAATCGTTGAAGAAGCGGAACTTCCCGTTTCAATCGTTGAAGACGGATGGAACAAGGTCGGCTACATAAAACTTTCCTCTCTTTCGGTTGACCTTGAAAAGGGAAAGGAATACTACTTTGACATTAAAGAGGTTGAAAAGAAGAAAGTTCCCAAGGTTTATCCCTTCACTCAAGGAGAACTCGTTGAAGAAATGAGGAAAAGGGGCATAGGAAGACCTTCAACTTACGCTAAAATTGTCCAAACCCTTCTTGACAGAAGGTATGTCGTTCAAAGGGGCAAATTCCTTTATCCGACGTCTCTCGGAAGAAAGGTTTATGAATATCTTTCAACGACATTTCCGGAATACTCTTCCGAAGACTTTACCAGAAAACTTGAAGAGTTGATGGATAAAGTAGAAAGGGGGGAGGAGAACTACCAGGAGGTAATAAAGGCGTTTACCGTTTTCTTGGAGTTGAAAGAGGTTTCCCAAAGTAAGTAGTCTTTTTTCTTTGAAATGTGATACAATTTTTTAAAAACTTTTCAATTGATAAAGTTTAAAAACTGTGGGAGGAGGCATGCAAAAAGAATGTCCTGCCTGTTATGAAAAGTTTGGTGAGTATGCCAAGTTGTTTGAAGCACTTGCAAGTCCGATTAGAATAGGAATTATCGTTTCTTTATGTGAAAGACCCAAAAAACCCAAAGAAATAAGGGAAGAACTTGGAATCCCTCAACCGCTACTCTCACAACACACTTCCATTTTAAAGGAAGTCGGAATCATAGAAAAGGTTGATAAGTTCAACGTCAAGTCAGAATGTAGGTTAAAAGACGAAAGGGTCATAGAAATTCTAAAGTGCGCTGGAATTTTATCTACGCCTTGTAAAGAACCAACAAAAGAGGAAGTAAAGTAAAGCAAGTTTAATTGACTTTAAAAGAACTATTGCCGAACCGACAATAATTGCAGGTTGGGTTAGGTTTACTTTTTCTTTCTCAGGTTCTTCTCTTTCATGAATTGAAAGGGCGCTTTCTAACAATTTTCGCTTAAGTTCTTTTGCAATTACCTTGGGAAACAGTTTCCTTAAGTAAGGTTTTAAGATGGGAGGAAGAGTAAATTCTGGGTAAATTAATCTTGCAATGCTTTCTGTATGAACTATTGCTTTCACTAAAGAAACTAATTCTTCGGGCAGAACTATTTTAAACTTTCTTGCAAGGCTCAATTCTTCGTAAAACAGTTTTTGAACATCAATTCTTGAAAGGGGTTTCCCGTAATACTTGTCAAGGAATTTAATCATTTCTCTTTTAAGGTCTTGAACGTCCGTTCCTTCAGGAATTGCTCCTATGCTTTTAAAAGCTCCAATCATTAAATCAACGTCTTTTTCCATTACTCCTAAGGAGAACAAGAAAAAGTAATACATTGTGGTCGGTGTTAACCTTCCGACTATGCCGAAGTCCAAAAACGCAATTCTTCCATCTTCAAGAACTACAATGTTTCCTGGATGAAGGTCTCCGTGGAAAATGCCAAGTTTGAAAATCATGTCATGAACTGCCCTTGCAAATGTAGAGGCTAACTGTTTTCTGTTGAACTTGTTTCCGATTTCGGTAAGTTTAATTCCTTCAACTAATTCCATTACAAGAATTTCCTTGCTTGTGTATTCCCAAAAGACTTTTGGAACGTAGATTTCTTTATCTTTGAAAAAGTTTTTAAAAGTTTCAGCATACGAGGCCTCAAGGGTTAAATCAAATTCTTCAAGAAGGAGTTCTTTCATTTCCTTAATTATTGAAGAGGCTCTCATTTCCCTCAAGGTGGGTATTAAGAACTCACTTATCTTTACTAATTTTTCAAAAATCTGAAGGTCTTTTTTTATAGATTCTTGCGCTCCTGGCTTTATAAATTTGACTGCAACTCTTTGTCCACCCTTAAGAATTCCAATGTGAACCTGCGCTATTGAACCAGAACCGACTGGATTTTCTTCTATCCGTTCAAGTTCTAAAAAAAAAGTCGGAAATTTTTGTTTGAAATGGTTCAACGGGACTGGGGGAACTTTGTCTTGAAGTTTTTCAAGTTCCTTGATGTATTCTGGCGGAAGAATGTCAGGCCTTGTTGAGAACATTTGCCCGAGTTTTATAAAAGTAGGACCAAGACTTTCACAAGCAATTCTTAATCTTTCTGGGGGAGGATGAACGAGAAGACCCTTGTAGGGAAAGAAGAGTAAGTTTAGAAGGAGTCTTAAAAATGGAGAAAATTCCTCGTAAAAACAAAAACCAAGTGTCCCAGCAATTTGATAAAGACGAGAAATAAAAGACATTAACCGTTGCCTTTTCCTTTTAATTCTTCCCGCAACTTTTCAATTTCGTTCTTTACTTCAAGGACTTCCTTCTTGGTTGCGATTCCGGCCTTTTCAAGAGCTCTTTGAATTTCTTGGCTTAAGGTTTTCTTGCCCTCGGACTCAAGTTCTTTCCCCTTTTCTTCAATCTTTTCTGAGATTTCTTCAAGTTTTTCTGCCACAAGCCCTAAAATACCCGCCTGAAGTAAAAGTGCTTTTCTTAAGAAACTCATCTTTCGCCTCCCTTCAAAATGCTTTACCAAATTTAATAAAATAATTCCGTAAATTTTACAAGCCAACAGCAAAGGAGAAATGATGAAAGTAAAGGTAAAAAAAAGAAACACCCGCCAAAAAGCGGTTGTGCTTCAAGTCGTTTTGTCTTCAAATGACCACCCAACTGCAGAACAAGTTTACGAGAGAGCAAAAAGAGAACTTCCTAACATAAGTCTTGGAACAGTTTACAGGATTTTGAAAGAACTTGTCCAACAGGGAAAGTTAAAGGAAATAGTAATCAACAAGCAATCCCGCTTTGACAGAAGAACGGACCCTCATCATCACTTTATATGTAAGTCCTGTGGTATGATTGAAGATGTTGAAACTCCTTTGTGTTTTTATGTTTCAAGGAAACTTGAGGAAAAGGGATACGAAATCGAAGAGGTGGAATACAAGTTTTACGGATATTGTAAAAATTGTGCAAAAACCAAGAACAGGTGAACAAAATTTGTGCAAGAAGGAGGGTTTTAGAAAAAGTTTTAACCTTATCACTACGGGAACTTGGAGTGGCATGCTGTTTGCTAACTAAATACTTGAAAACAGGAAGGGGGTCAAAAAGATGAAAATGGTAATTGCAATCATCAAGCCTTTTAAGTTGGAAGAAGTAAAAGATGCGCTAACGGAAATCGGCGTTCAAGGGCTCACGGTTTCCGAGGTTAAGGGTTTCGGAAGACAGAAAGGGCATACGGAACTCTACAGGGGTGCGGAATATGTAGTTGATTTTATTCCGAAGATAAAAATAGAAGTAGTTGTTCCTGACGACATCGTGGAAAAAGTTGTTGAAACGATTGTAAACTCTGCAAGAACGGGAAGAATCGGGGACGGAAAGGTTTTTGTAATCCCCGTTGAAGAAGCGGTAAGAATAAGAACGGGCGAAAGAGGCGAAAGTGCCATATAAAAACTTGAAGGAGGTTGAGATGAGGCCGAGAAACGCAAAAGAAGTTGTTGAACTCATCCAAAGGGAAGGCATTAAGTTCGTTGACCTCAGGTTCACCGACATGTTCGGAACTTGGCATCACATTACTTTCCCTGCTCATGAGATTTCCGAAGAAAGTTTTGAGCAGGGACTCTTCTTTGACGGTTCTTCCATTCGTCAGTGGCAACCGATTAATGCAAGCGACATGATGTTCAAACTTGACCCAACAACTGCAGTAGTTGACCCCCTTTCTGAAATTCCGACGCTCGTAATAATTGCAGACATCGTTGACCCCGTAACAAAAGAACCTTATCACAAAGACCCGAGGAACATTGCCAAAAAGGCAGTTGAATACATGAAGTCAACGGGCATTGCGGATGCGGTTTACTGCGGTCCAGAACCGGAATTCTTCATCTTTGACGACGTTAGGTTTGATGTAGGAATGAACTTCGGATTCTACCAAGTTGACAGCGAAGAGGGAATTTGGAGAACCGGAGAGGACGAATCCCCTAACCTCGGACACAAAATTAAAGTCAAAGGAGGATACTTCCCCGTTCCTCCATCGGACCAACTTGACCACATAAGAAAAGTAATCGCACAAAAACTTGAAGAAGCGGGACTTGTCGTTGAGTGTCTCCACCACGAAGTTGCAACCGGCGGACAGTGTGAAATTGACTTCCGCTTCGGGGAACTCGTTCAGGCTGCAGACCATCTTCAGTGGTTGAAATACATAGTCAAAAACGTTGCAAGAATGTTCGGAAAGACTGCAACCTTTATGCCAAAACCGCTTTTTGGAGACAACGGTTCGGGAATGCACACCCACATGTCCCTCTGGAAGAACGGAGAGAACCTGTTCCACGGAGACCAGTATGCAGGACTTTCAGAAACCGCTCTCTACTTCATCGGCGGAATCATCAAGCACGCCAAAGCAGTTTGTGCGTTTACCAATCCAACGGTCAACTCCTACAAGAGACTCGTTCCCGGATACGAAGCACCCGTTAACCTTTGCTATTCCGCAAGAAACAGGTCTGCTTCCATAAGGGTGCCCGTAGTTACATCTCCGAAGGCTAAGAGAATTGAAGTAAGATTCCCGGACTCTTCAGGTGCGCCGTATCTTGCGTTTACCGCACTCTTAATGGCCGGACTTGACGGAATTGAAAACAAGATTCACCCGGGAGAACCCGTTGACAAGAACCTTTACGACCTCCCACCAGAAGAACTGAAGGACATTCCGACCGTTCCTGCTTCCCTTGAGGAAGCCCTTGACGCTCTTGAAAAAGACTACGAGTTCCTCACAAAAGGCGGAGTAATGACCGAACAGTTCCTTGAAGACTACATTGAATACAAGAGAAAGGAAGAGGCTGACCAGGTAAGGTTAAGACCGACTCCGATGGAATTCATGCTCTACTTTGACGTTTAATCCTTTGCGGGGCGCTCTTGCCCCGCAATTTTTAAATAATCCTTCAAACATCCCAAACAACTCCCAACAAAACAAGCAAAACTGCCCAAAAAGGAACAAAACCTTTCACCGAAAAACTTTTGCGGAAGCAACTTTTCTTTTCCGGTCTCCAAACTCCGTTTGAAAATACCCAAGAGACTTCTTCCGGCTTCCCACTTACAGGTTCAAATTTCGGGTAAGGGTCAATTTTAAGAAGCCATTTTTGGGAAAATCCGGAGGAAATCAGGCAATATTCACAGCGTTTGCGCCCACCTTGTAAAATCAGTTTAAAAGGAGAAAGTCCTTTACACTTTACGGTATCTCCCTGGATTATCCAGACGTAGTTATCACACTTTAAAACTTTGTGTCTAAACTCCTCCCCGTTCCAAATAAAAGTGTTAATGTCCGTTGGGTCTTCTAAGGGTTTGATTTCGCCGACTACTTTCATTGCTTTCCTGCAAGTTGAGTCTCGTAAAAATTTTCTCAATTTTTGGTCAAAAGGTGACCAATAAAAGGAATAGTATTGAGGTTCAAGAAAACAAAGCAAGGAGGAAATCTCATGGAACACTTTCGTGTTTTAGGTGAGGTGATTCTCAGAGAAGGCTTTCCCTACGTTGACATTTATCTCAAAAACGTCACTCCTTACGCCATCGCAGACACGATAAAAGTTTTGGAAGGAGAGTTTACGGTTTACAAAAAATACTCCCTCTTCAAAGAAGAAGAGGTAATAAAAGAGGCTTTAATCTTTTCCAAGAAGGCAAATAAACTTCTTGCTGCCGTTCAAGTAGATTACGAACAATCCTTTTTCCAAGAAGGACTTGCCAAGTTAACCTTGGCTTACGCACCTTCTGATGAAGGAATGAAAATTTTGGAAACTTTGAAAGAAAATCTCACGGAATTCATGCTTTCCCGTTTTCGCATTTTGCTCAGGATTCTCGGACGGTGGAAGGACGTAGAATATGTCGTTTCCCCAGAGGAGTTTACAAGTTGTTTGATTCCAGAGTTGTTCTACGGTATAGACGCTTTTAAACTTACCGAAAGTTTTTTGAAATCTCCTCAAAACATTTTGCTGTTTTTCGGAAAACCGGGCACAGGAAAGAGCAAACTTATCCAATTCATTATAGGTTACAGCCCCTACGTTTATCAAAAACCTGTCAAAGTTTTGGTAATAAAAGGCGAAGAAAATGTGGAAAGTTCTGCTAATAACTTTTCAATTTACTTGGAAAATGACATAGTTGTTTTTGATGACCTTGAATTCAGGTCTTTTAAACGGGGAGAAGACAACGGAATAACAGATGTTATTTCAACAATCTTATCGGTAACGGACGGGTTTATTCCCAAAAAGGTAAAAATAATCATAAGCACAAACAGAGGCTTTAAGGAAATTGACCCTGCTTTACTTAGACCAAACAGGTTGTTTGATATTCTTGAACTCAGGGATATTCCAAAAACTTACTTTGCCGAATTGTGCAAAATGTATCCCGAATTAAGAGGAGGTTTGAAGTTATTTGAAGAAAAAGAACACGCAACAGTTTCGGAAATACTTGACTTTATAACTCGCCAGAATTCACATGAAAACTACTTGCTGGATGAGAAAATTTCTAAAAGAACTGAAAACTACACCTGCAAACTCGGATTGGTTTGAAAAATGAACGAGGTT
>CAZZKT010000011.1:0-24289 GCA_964654625.1 uncultured bacterium | reverse complement strand
TGGATTTGACATAAAACCACAGCGTTTATAACTTATCTCATTAAGTTAAAGTCGGAAAGCCTCTAAGGAGGGGATTCTTCAATGGTCAGGGTGCGTTTTGCTCCGAGTCCCACGGGAAGCATGCACGTTGGAAATGCAAGAACCGCTTTGTTTAACTACCTGTTCGCAAGAAAGCACGGCGGAACTTTCATCTTGAGAATAGAAGACACCGACATTGAAAGACACAGCGAAGAAGCGGTTGAACTGATTTTGAGGGTTTTAAGGTGGATGGGAATTGAATGGGACGAGGGCCCTTACAGACAATCCGAAAGGCTTGAAATTTACAGAGAATACGTTGAAAAGTTAAAAGAGAAGGGACTCGTTTACGAGTGCTACTGCACCAAGGAAGAACTTGAAGAAATGAAAAGACGGCAACTTGAAAGGGGAGAACCCCCGAGATACACCGGAAAGTGCAGAAACCTCTCCGAAAGGGAAAAGCGAGAGAGGATTGAAAGGGGAATAAGACCCGCTTTAAGGTTCAAAGTCAACGAAGACGAGGTTATTTCTTTTGAAGACGAGATTAGGGGAAAAATAACTATCTCTGCTTCTCAACTCGGCGGAGACTTCGTAATCGTTCGCTCAAACGGAATGCCGGTTTACAACTTCACGGTGGTAATTGACGACGCACTTATGAACATTACCCACGTGATAAGGGGAGAAGACCACATTTCAAACACTCCGAAGCAAATCCTTCTTTACAAAAGTCTCGGATTTAAAATTCCGAAGTTTGCTCACCTTCCGATGATACTCGGAAAGGACAGAAGCAAGTTGTCAAAAAGGCACGGAGCGGTTTCCGTTGAAGAATTCATAAACAGAGGATATCTGCCGGAAGCGTTCGTTAATTTTCTCGCTCTTCTCGGATGGTATCCGAAAGACGGAAAAGAAATACTTTCAATGGAAGAACTCATTGAAAGGTTTGACCTGAAAAGTGTTAACAGGGCAGGAGCAATCTTTGACACTGCCAAACTTGATTGGATGAATCAGGTTTACATGAAGAAACTTTCCTCCTCACAAATTCTTGAACTTTCAAAGAAGTTCTTTGAAAAAGAGGGAATAAACGTTGAGGACAAAAGGGAGTTTGTGGAAAAGGTCATTGAAATTACCAGAGACTACTACAAGACCCTTTCGGACGTTCCCGTTTATGTTAAGGAATTTTTGACCGATGATGTAAAATTCACCGATGAGGTTTTGAAATTCTTTAAAGAAAAGCCGGAAAGGGTGAAAGTTGTAGAGGAATTTTTGAACGAGTTAAGGTCATACGAAGGCACTTTTAACGCAAGCAGTTTTATGGAAATTTCCAAAAGGGTCGGCAAAAAACTCGGAGTAAAGGGCAAAGAACTGTTCATGCCGTTAAGGGGGGCGATTACCGGAAAACTCTCAGGAGTTGAGATACAGAACGCTTCGGAAGTTCTCGGAAAAGAAAGGGTAATAAAAAGGCTTGAGAACTTCTTGAACAGGGGTCTTGTAGGTTGAAAAGGTTAGCATTTTTCCTGCTTGCGGTTGTTCTTGTAGGGTCTTTCTTTTTCATTTTCGGAAAGAAAAAGGAAAGGAAAATCGTTCCGGTTGAAACTTGGACGGTCAGGAAGGACACCGTAAGGCAAATCGTAAAAGCAACGGGAACTATTAAGCCTCAGGTCGGTGCTGAAGTAAAGGTGGGAGCGAGAATTTCGGGAACGGTGATAAAAGAGTTCGTAAAGGTCGGAGACTGGGTTAAGAAGGGACAGTTGATTGCCATCATTGACAACAGGGAGTTGAAGGAAGAGTTAAAGAAAGCAAGAGCAAATCTCAAAGCGGTTAAGGAAAAATACAAAAGGCTTATCAAGGAAAAGGAGTTAAAAGTCAAGGAAAAAGAACTTGAATTGAGAAGTTGCAAACAAGAACTTGAAGCAAAGAAGACGAACTACGAGGTCAAAAAATGGGAATACGAGCGGGAAAAGAGGTTGTTTGAAAAAGGGTATTCAACAAAGAAGAAGTTAAAAAGGGCAAAAAATGAACTTGAAAGAGCAAAAAGTGAACTCGTTTCTGCAAAAGAAAAACTCAAAAAGGCTAAACTTGAAAAAGAAATTGCAGAAAAAGAACTTGAAAGGGTCAAGATTGAATATGAAAAGGAACTGAAAATAGCGAAAGCACAGTTAGAACAGGCAAAAGTCAGATATTCTTACTCGTTCATTTATGCCCCGATGAGCGGGGTAATTTCTTTCGTTTCCACGCAGGAAGGAGAAACGGTCGTTGCCGGACTTAACGCTCCACAGTTTGTAAGCATTCTTGACCCTTCAAAACTTGAAAACTGGATTTATGTTGACGAAACGGAAATCGGAAAGATTAAAAAAGGAATGGAAGTTGAATTCACGGTTGACACTTATCCCAACCGCGTTTTTAAAGCAAAGATAGAAGAAATCTATCCGAAGGCAAAGATATGGAACAACGTCGTTTACTACATAGCGGTGGCAAGGGGATTTCCCCCCAACGTGTTAAGACCCGAAATGACCACCCACAACAAAATCATTGCCGGTAAGAGGGAAGGACTTGTCGTTCCGAAGGAAGCAGTTAAGTGGAAAAACGGGCGCTTTGTGGTTTACAAGGTTGAAGGGAAAAAAGTGGTTGAAGTTCCCGTGTCGGTCGGATGGACTGACGAAAGATACACGGAAATCCTTGAAGGTTTGAAGGAAGGGGATGTCGTAGCCACAAAGGTTGAAGTGAAATGAAGTTTGAGAGGGACGATTACTGCTTCGTCTGCGGAGAGGAAAATCCGAAAAGTTTGAAAATCAAGTTTGTGAAAAAAGACGGTCAAGTTTTTGCAAGGTGTTCTTTTCCAAGGGAGTATCAGGGATACAAGAACATAATCCACGGCGGGATAATTGCCCTCGTTCTTGACGAAGCCATGGCTCACCTTCAAGGCTTTGAAGAAAGGTTTTTAACCGGTAAACTACAAGTGCGCTTTTTTTCTCCCCTTCTTGCCGGAGAGGAAGTGGAAGTCAGGGCTTGGATTGAAAAAAAGAGAAAAAAAGTTGTTCTTGCAAAGTCTGAAATGGTCAAAGTTAAAGACCGCAAAAAAGTGGCAGAAGCAGAAGGGTTAATTACCGTGTTGAGGGAAGAATGAGTTCGCTCCTTGTCGTTCTTTTGGCTTTAAACGCACTTGCCGGAAGTTTCAAAGTTTTAACGGAAGAAACGCTTTTCAGGGACTGTCCTTCTTGGAACTGCAAAGGAGTCGCGGTTGAAACGAAAGACTCCGAAGGAGAAGTCCTTTCAAGAATCGGAAGTTGGATTCTCGGGAGCAAGGGATGGGCTTGTGCGGACTTTCTTGAGGTGAATCAGGAAAGGTTCACGATAACGGGAGAGTGGAAAGAAGGAAATTCAACGTTGAAAGTGGCGGTTGCAAATGTTAACATACCTGTTGAAAGAGAAGGAGAAGAATCGGTCATAAGTGCGGGAGAATCTTTTTTGCTCAACGGAACGGAAGTTATTTATCAAGGAAAAAACTGGAGTTTTAAGGAAGTTTCAAAGAAAAAACCCGATTTGAAGGAAATAGTTGAAAAAATGAACCGTTTGATTGACGAATTTAACTCTGCAAAGAAAACCTCTGCAATAGCAGAACGCTTCGGATACTTCGTTAAAACGCTTCCCGTTAAGATGAGTGACCTGAAACTCGTTGAACTTTCTGACGGTTTTGGTTTAAGGATGAACCTGAAATACATAACAGTTTTGAAGTCCGGAAGAATTGTTGAAACGAGAAGGACAAGACTCATTTTGAAACGTTCAAACTTTGAACTCTGGAGAAGGTTGTCAGAAGTTGCTTTTTCTTCCGGAATCAACAAGTTTGTGGAAATTTCTGTCTTGAGATACGCACCGAAAAGGGGATTTGAAAACATGGGATTTATTGCAGAGGGTTATTCCTTTTTCAGAGAAGGTCTTTTGAATGACATTGACGGTTTTATGGACGCTTCCGAATACGAGTTTTCGGAAGACCTTTGGTTTTTTGAAGAAGAAATTTACGAGAGGGTCGGAAGTGAGTATAAAAGAAAATCTGGAAAGAGTTCTTGAAAGGATAGAAAAAGCCTGCATCAGGGCCGGAAGGAAGGTTGAAGAGGTAAAACTGCTCGGAGCGACGAAGTCAAGAACGGTTGAAGAAATCAAGGAGGCTTACGACTGCGGATTGAAACTTTTCGGGGAGAACAGGGTTCAGGAAGCAAAAGAAAAGATTCCGAAACTCAAAGAATTAGGTGTAAAAGCCTGTTGGCACATGATTGGACACCTTCAGACCAACAAAGTAAAGCATGCGGTTGAACTCTTTGACGTGATTGAATCTGTTGACAGAGAAAGACTCGTAAAAGAACTTGAGAAACGGCTTCTTAAAATTGGCAAGAAGATGGACGTTTTAATTGAAGTGAAACTGTCTCCCGAAGAGACAAAACACGGTTGCAGTCCTCAAGAACTTGAAAAACTTGCTTCGCTGATAATAAGTTCGCCTTGCCTGAATTTAAAAGGACTGATGGTTGTTCCTCCATACTTTGAAAATCCGGAAGAAGTAAGACCCTACTTTGCAAACCTCAGAAAACTGAGGGATTCCCTTGAAAAAACCTTCGGCTTGAAGTTTCCCGAACTTTCCATGGGAATGTCCCACGACTTTGAGGTTGCTATTGAAGAGGGAGCAACAATCGTTAGAATAGGAACTGCAATATTCGGAGAAAGGAGTTAGGGGAGGAAGCGGTGAAACTTACGAAAGAAGAGGTAAAGCATATTGCCATGCTTTCAAGGTTGACGTTTTCGGAGGAAGAAATTGAAAAGTTCAGGGAACAACTTTCAAAAATCTTGGACTTCGTTGAAAGGTTGAACGAACTTGATACGGAAGGAATAGACCCCAAGTTTCAACTCGTTCCGCCGGGAGACACTTTAAGAGAGGATGTTGTTTCAAAAAGTCTTGAAAGGGAAGAAGTTTTAAAGAACGCTCCTCAAACCGACGGAAGATACTTCATCGTTCCGAAGGTCGTTAAAAAGTGAGGGAGGAACTGAAATGGAACTGATAAAGAAGGAACTGTGGGAGTTAAGCGAACTTGTTAGAAAAAAAGAGGTAAAACCATCGGAAATCGTTGAAGAACTTTTAAATCGCATAGAGGAAACGGAAAAGAAAATCAACGCTTACATTACTGTTTCCGAAAAGGCTCTTGACGAAGCGAAAAGATGTGATGAGGAACTTGCGAAATTGAACTTTGACGAAATTCCGGAACTTTTCGGTCTTCCGATTTCAATAAAGGACAACATAAACGTGAAAGGAATGAGAATGACCTGCGGTTCAAAAATTCTGAAGGATTTTGTTTCTCCTTACGATGCAACCGTGATAAGGAAGTTAAAGGAAAAGGGAGCAATAATCGTCGGAAAGAACAACCTTGACGAATTTGCAATGGGTTCTTCAACGGAAACTTCTTATTTCGGACCCACAAGAAACCCCTGGGACCTTGAAAGAGTTCCGGGAGGTTCTTCCGGAGGGTCTTCCGCTTCGGTTTCTGCCCTTTCTGCAATTGCTTCTCTCGGTTCTGATACGGGAGGTTCAATCAGACAGCCCGCTTCCTTTTGCGGAGTTGTCGGTTTAAAGCCCACATACGGAAGGGTTTCAAGATACGGCTTAACCGCCTTTGCCTCGTCCCTTGACCAGATAGGACCGATTACAAAGAGCGTTAAAGACTCCGCCCTGCTGTTAAACATAATTTCCGGGCAGGACGCAAGAGATTCAACGAGTGCAAGAATTCCGGTTCCGAACTTCCTTGAATCCCTTGAAAAGGAATTGAAGGGTAAAGTGTTCGGTCTTCCGAAAGAATACTTCGTTAAAGACGTTGAAGAAGATGTTTTAAAGGAAATAGAAAAAGCCATAAAAGCCCTTGAAGGGTTAGGAGCAAAACCGGTTGAAATATCCCTTCCCCATTCCAAGTATTCCGTTGAGACCTACTACATAATAGCACCTGCGGAAGCATCTTCAAACCTCGGAAGGTTTGACGGTGTAAGATACACTTTCAGAAGCAAGAACTACAGTGGCCTTGTTGATATGTTCTGCAAAACGAGGGGAGAAGGTTTCGGAGACGAAGTTAAAAGGAGAATCATGATAGGAACATACACTTTGAGTGCGGGATATTATGATGCTTATTATTTGAAAGCACAAAAGGTGAGAACGCTAATTTACCGGGACTTTGAGGAGGCTTTTAAAAAGGTTGATTTCATCCTTACTCCCGTTTCGCCGACCACCGCTTTCAAACTCGGAGAAAAACTTGACGACCCTATAAAGATGTATCTTTCGGACATTTTCACGATTGCGGTAAACCTTGCGGGACTTCCCGCAATTTCGGTTCCGTGTGGTTTTGACAGGAAGAACCTTCCGGTCGGGGTTCAGATTATAGGTAAAAGTTTTGATGAGGAAACCGTTTTGAACGTTGCTTGGTGGATTGAGAAAGAACTCAAAGTTAACAAATTCCCGGAGGTTTAACTTGAGCATAACTCCTCGGATGAAGTTGAGGGAATGCCTTGACAGGTTTCCCGAGATAAAGCCAGAACTTGAAAAGTTGATAGGAGGTTGCGTTTACTGTTTGGGTTTTATGGATGAACCTCTTGAGAACGTATTTAAAGCCCATAGACTTGACCCGCAAGAGTCTTTGGAGAAACTCAAAAAGTTCTTGGAGGAAAGATGCAGGAAGCAATCCTAAAAGGGGTTGAAGCGGTTGCAAATCTTATGTGCTGTTGTGCAATAACCGCTCCAAAGGGAAGAGGAGTCAATCTTTTATACACGAAAATCTTTAAAGGAGATGAAAAGGACAAGGTTGCAGAACTGATGGAAAAAATCGGCAAAGAAAAAGGGCTTTCTTTTTTCGTCAGGGATGCTCAAAATGTCAGAGATTCTATCCTTGTAGTTTTCATAGGCACAAAGGTTGAACCGAGAGGAATTCCTTTTTGTGGATTCTGCGGTTTCGGGGACTGTAAGTCCTGTGAAGAATCCGGTGCTTACTGTTCCTTTGCTATTGGGGACCTCGGAATAGCAATCGGTTCTGCGGTAAAAGTTGCAAGTGAACATTGTATAGACAACAGAATTATGTTTTCTTTCGGGAAAACAGCCATCATCGGAGGTTTTGTTCCAAAAGAAGTTAAGGTGGGATACGGCATTCCCCTTTCGGTTAAGGGAAAGAACATCTTCTTTGACAGGAAGTGATTATGTCCGTTTTGTGGATGGTTTCTCCTGCGGGAGAAGGAATAAAGGTCGTAAGGACTTCCGTGGAAGCGGTTCTTGAGTCTCCGGAAATTATTGAAAAACCTTGCTGGATTCACATGCGGGGAATAGAAGGAGACTGTGAAGACCTTTTGAGAAAGGTTTTCCACGTTAACGAACTTTCAATTGAGGACTGCAAGTCCGAAGCCCGTTCCAAGGTTGAATTCTTTGAGGAATACATTTTCGTTCTCGTTGTTTACTTTGACGGAGGGATAAGCAGGCAGAAAAAACTCTGCGTTTTTTGGGGAAAGGACTTTTTAATCACCGTCGGAAGCAGAAGGTTGTTTGAGGAAGCAAGAAGAAATCTTGCCCTTGAAGAAAGCCCGTTTGAAGAAGGGATGGAAAAGGTTATGTGGGTTATCGTGAGCCTTGTGGCTGACAAATTCAAAGTTGTTACCGACATACTGGAAGAACAAACCGATGAAATAGAAGCAAAAGTCTTTAAAGAACAAAACCCGGAACTCCTTGAGGATATTTCTGACCTGTCCTTTGAAATCTTTTTGCTGAGAAGGAGTCTAAAGCAGTTGAGAGAAACGTTTAGTTCCCTTTTAAAGTCCGGGGAAATAAAGAACGTTCACTACTTCAGAGACCTTTACGATGAGGTTTCAATTCTTTTTGACCGCTCGGAAACCCTGCACGAGTTCATTCAGAACGTTTTGAGCGTCTTTTCCTCTTTGGTTTCCTTTAAACTGAACGATATTATGAAAACCTTAACGATTTTTCTTGCAATTCTTGAACCGCTCATGTTTATAAGCAGTTTTTACGGAATGAACGTTGTCGGGCTTCCCCTTGCATCGGTAAGTTACGGAATCTTCGTGATATCCCTTTTGATGATAGGAACGACCTTGTTTCTCCTTTACTACTTCAGGAAAAAGGGATGGCTCTGACGGAGGAAAGAATGCGATTTTTGGCATTGTCGGTTTTTATTGTTGTGTTTTCGTGCATGGAGGGAGGAATTTTGAACAAAGACCTGGTTTATAAAACTTCCCAAGGAGACGTTAAGTTCAGCCACAAGTTTCACGTAAAAGTAAAAAAGTTAAAGTGTTCTGCTTGCCATCCGGAACCTTTCAAAAAACGGTTCGGGGCTAACAAGTTCACAATGCAGGATATATGGGACGGTGCTTTTTGCGGTTCGTGCCACAACGGCAAGGTTGCGTTTAACGCAAAAGACCCTGCAAACTGCGTTAACTGCCACATACAAAGGAGCAGGGAATGAAGGAGTTTTTAAAGGAAAAGGTCAAGGAAGCGGTTGAAGAACTCTACGGACTGGCGGACGTAGTTGAAAAGGCGAGTTTTGAAAAGCCCAAAAAGAAAGAATACGGAGACATGGCTACGAACGTTTCGTTCTTGCTTGCAAAAGAACTCCGTAAAAATCCCGCAGAAATTTCAAAGAGCATAGCGGAAAAACTGTCAAAACTTGAAGAGTTTGAAAAGGTTGAGCCAATCGGCGGTTTTTTGAACTTCAGGTTCAGCGGAAAGTTCTATTCAAAACTCCTTGAAGAAATCGTTGAAACAGACTACTACGTTTCAAACGTCGGCAACGGACAAAAGGTTCTCCTTGAATACGTTTCCGCAAATCCCACCGGTCCCCTTCACGTAGGTCACGGAAGGGGAGCGGTTGTGGGAGACGTTCTTTACAGGGTTATGAAACTTACGAACTTTAACGTGGAAAGGGAATTCTACATAAACGACGCCGGAAGGCAGGTCAAACTCCTCGGACTTTCAATCTACCTGAGGGCAAAAGAACTTGCCGGTGAAAAAGTTGAACTTCCGGAAGATGCTTACAGGGGAGAATACATAGTTGAACTTGCAAAAGACCTTGTGAAAGAAAAGCCGGAAATTTTAAAGATGGACGAAGAAGAAGGAACAAAAATTGCCCAAGAATTCGGCGTAAAGAAACTTCTTGAAAAAATCAAGAGCGACCTTAAAGCCATAGGCGTTGAATTTGACAACTGGTTCAGCGAAAAAAGTCTTTACGAAACCGGCAAGGTGGAAAAGGCAATTGAGATTCTTAAAGAGAAGGGATTGACCTACGAAAAGGACGGTGCGCTGTGGTTTAAGGCCAAAGACCTCGGAGACGACAAGGACAGAGTTTTGAGAAAGAGCAACCGCGAATACACTTACTTTGCTTCTGACATTGCATACCACCTTTCAAAGATTGAAAGGGGATACGAAAGGGCCATAAACATTTGGGGAGCAGACCATCACGGCTACATAAAGAGGGTTAAGTGTGCCATAGAAAGTTTTGGAAAAAATCCGGACTGGCTTGACGTTCTTCTCGTTCAGATAGTAAAAGTCTTAAAGGACGGAAAAGAAGTTAAAATGTCCAAAAGGGAAGGTAAGTTCGTGGAACTTTCCTGGCTCGTTGAAGAAGTCGGAAAGGACGCTGTCAGATTCTTCTTCCTTCTGAAAAGACACGACACTCCCCTTGACTTTGACGTAAACCTTGCCCTTGAAAAGAGCAGTGAGAATCCCGTTTACTACGTTCAGTATGCCCACGCAAGGATTTGTAGCGTTCTTGACAAAGGAAAGTCCGTTAACATTTATCCGTCAAAAGAACACCTTCACCTTCTCACCCTTGAAGAGGAAAAGGAACTCATAAACTTTTGCTACCTTTTAAAGTATGAACTTCAGGAAATAGCGTTAAAACTTGAACCTCACAGACTTTCTTACTACCTCATTGAACTTGCATCAAGATTTCACAAGTATTACAACGCAAACAGAATTGTTGACGAAGAAAACGTGCCATTGAGTTCCGCAAGGCTTTATCTGTGCGAAGGGGTGAAGAAAGCCCTTTATGTCGGCTTGCAAACGCTAAATGTGAACGCTCCGAGGAGGATGTGATGAATCAGGGGAAAACGTTAAGGTGGATTTTGATGGGAGTTATTGCAATTCTTCTCGCAGGAAGTTACGGAATTGGCTTTTACGTCGGTCAAGAATCCGGGTATCAAAAGGAGAAAGAAAAGTGTGACAAAGAAAAGAAAAAACTCCTGAAAATAATCGCAGAACTTTCTCCCGTTTCAAGACCCGTCGTTCCAAGACAAACCTTCCAGAAACAACCGGAAGAAAAGCAAGAAGAAAAACCCGAAATTCAAGAACCCCAAAAGACTGAACCCGAACCTCAACCTGAACCTCAAAGACCTCAACCCGAAGAGGAAGTCAAGCAGGTAAAAGAAGAAAAAGTTGTTGAAAAGAAAGCAGAAAAAAGACCGGAAGAGTTTGAAAAAGTTAAAGCAGGAAAGTATTACATTCAGGTCGGTGTTTTCAGAAACAAGGCTAACGCTTTAAAGTTAAGTGCAAAGTTGAACCAAATGGGATTCAACACAAAGACGGTAGTGGTTAGAGGATTCGTTAAAGTAATCGTCGGAGACTTTGATTCCCTTGAGTCCGCACAAGAAGCCAAAGAAAGGATTGAAAAGATAGGAAACCTTCAGCCGATAATAAGGCGAGTCAAATGATAGATTCCCACGCTCACCTTCACTTTCCGGAGTTTGACAAAGACAGGGAAGAAGTTTTAAAAAGGTGTGAAGACAGGCTGACCGCAGTCATAACTGTCGGATGTGATGTTGAAGATTCAAAAAAGGCTGTAAGTCTTTGCGAGGACAGAAAGAACATTTACGCTTCTGTCGGAGTTCATCCTCACAGTGCAAAAGACTTCACAGAAGAAACGCTCAAAGAAATTGAGAAACTTTGTCTTTCTCCGAAGGTAGTAGCCATAGGAGAAACAGGACTTGACTTTTACAGAAACCTTTCTCCGAAGGATTCCCAGTTTTTTGCGTTTGAATCTCAGGTTGAATTAGCCAAGAAGTTGAATCTCCCGGTGATAATTCACACGAGGAATGCGGAAAAAGAGATGATTGAATTTCTAAAGGGTAAAGAAATAAAAGGCGTAATGCACTGCTTTTCCGGAAGTAAAGAACTCCTCAAAGCAAGTCTTGACAGCGGACTCTACGTTTCGTTTTCCGGAATAGTTACCTACCCGAAAAACGAGGAAATCAGGCAGTTGTTAAGGTATGTTCCGAGTTCAAGGCTTCTTGTGGAAACGGACGCTCCCTACCTTTCTCCTCAACCCAAGAGAGGAAAGAGAAACGAACCGATTTTTGTTGGCTTCACAGCCATGGAAATTGCAAAAGTTTTGAACCTGACGTTTACCGACATAGACAGAATAACAACCGTGAATGCCAAGAGGTTGTTTGGCATACCTTTAACGGAAGAAGAAAAGAAGGAAAGACTGGTTTATGTTGTAAGGGATTCTGCTTACATAAACCTTTCTCCGGACTGCCCTTGCAGGTGCAAGTTTTGTTTCCGCGGAAAAGAAAACTTCATCCTCGGTTACAACTTAAAACTGACCCGAAAGCCCACCGCGGAAGAATACATGTATAGACTCAAAAATCCGAAGATTTTCAAGGAAGTCGTTTTTTGCGGTTACGGCGAGCCGTTTACCAGATTTGATGATATGATTAAGATATGCAAGTGGTTGAGGAAAATGGGGACTTCAAGAATCAGGGTTGACACCTGCGGTCTCGGATTTTTCCTTGCGGGGAAAGATTGTCTTGAAAAGTTGAAAGGACTTGTTGATGCTTTCAGCGTAAGTTTGAATGCGGGAAACAAAGAAGAATATCTTAAAATTGTCAATCCGTCCGTGAAGGGAGACCCCTGGCAGGGAGTTATTGAGTTCGTGAAAAGGGCGAAAGAACTTTCCTTTGAGGTTGAAATAACGGCGGTTGAGCATCCGGAATTTGACAGGGAGTCGTTCGTAAGACTTGCGGAGTCCCTCGGCGTAAAGTGGAGGATAAGACCTTTCAAGAGGTTCTCCCGATGGGAAGAATAACGAGGTTTGCGGTTTCCCTTGATGAGGAACTTCTTGAAAGGTTTGACGAATACATAAAGAAGAAAGGCTACACTACCCGTTCGGAAGCGGTTAGAGACCTCATAAGGAACGCTCTCGTTGAACTTGCGGTCGGAGAAGACAGGGAAGTGTTCGGAACGATAACGGTCGTTTATGACCATCATGACGAGGTTTCGGAAAAAATAACGGAAATTGAACACAGTTTCCTCCAGCACATAATTTCCACCATGCACATACACATTGACGAAAAACACTGTCTTGAGACCATAGCGTTGAGGGGTAAAGCGAGCGTCATCAAAAAACTTGCGGACAGAATTCTCACTTTGAAAGGTGTTAAGCACGGAAAGTTGGCGGTTGTCGGAATAGAACCTTAAAGGGGGGAAGCCATGGCAGGACATTCAAAGTGGGCTAACATAAGGCACAGAAAGGCAGCACAAGACGCAAAAAGGGGAAAAATCTTTACGAAACTTGCAAGGGAAATTATGGTTGCAGCAAGAGAGGGGGGCGGAGACCCCGAAAAGAATCCGAGACTCAGAAGTGCCATTGAAAGGGCGAGAAAGTTCAACATGCCGAAGGAAAACATAGAAAGGGCAATAAAGAAAGGAACCGGAGAAATAGCGGGAGAATCTTTTGAAGAAATCGTGTATGAAGGCTACGGGCCCGGAGGAGTGGCGATAATCGTTAAGTGTCTTACCGATAATAGAAACAGAACTGCAAGTGAAGTCAGGCACGTTTTTTCAAAGTTCGGTGGAAACCTCGGAACTTCGGGATGCGTTTCTTGGATGTTCAACAGAAAGGGAGTCATAAAGGTTTCTGCGGAAAAATACGACGAGGACAGGGTCATGGAAGCGGGAATTGAAGCCGGAGCGGAAGACGTGATAAGGGAAGACGAATTTTACGTGATTTACACCGACCCTTCGGAGTTTGAAGAAGTTAAGGAAAAGTTAAGGGGTATGGGGCTTGACTTTGAAGATGCCAAGATAGAACTCATCCCGACGACCACTACGAGGGTTGAAGGAGAAACCGCTCAAAAAGTTTTGAAACTCTTAATGGCTCTTGAAGACCTTGACGACGTTCAAGAAGTCTATTCAAACTTTGACATGCCGGAAGAGGTAATGCAGAATGTTTAAAGCGTTGCTTCTTCTTGTTGGTTTTTGTTTGGCACAGCAAGACCTTGAAGAATTAACGCTAAAAGAAGCATCAAAACTTGTAGTTGAAGTTCTCGGAACCGACATAAATCAAGAGTTCGTTTTGGAAATACCGTGGAGCAGACCTTCCTTTCAGTTTTGGAAGTCTTATTATCAGAAGGAGAAAAACAGGGAAAAGTTGATTCGGCGGATAAACCGCTTTCTCGTCTTTTATCCGACGGTCAGAAAAATCTTCCTTGAAGAAGGACTACCCGAGGAACTTGCCTTTTTGGCTATTGTAGAAAGTGGAGGAAACCCCGGGGCGATTTCAAGGGCAGGTGCAGGTGGCTTGTGGCAACTCATGCCGAAGACCGCAAGACTTCTCGGCTTGAAGGTCGGAAGGTATGTTGACGAAAGGTTTGACGTAGAAAAGTCAACGAGGGCTGCGGTAAAGTATTTAAAAAAACTCTACCAAATGTTCGGAAGTTGGGACCTTGCCATTGCTGCTTACAATGCCGGTCCGGGTTCTGTCCTGGAAAGGCTAAAAAAACTCGGCAGGGAAAGATTTTGGGACCTGACCAACCTTCCGGAGGAAACCTTAAACTACGTTCCGAGATTTTATGCGGTCTTGTCGGTTGCCAAGGAATACCTTGAAAGTGCTTGTCCCGTTAAGGACAGACTGGTAAAAGTTAAAGTAATCGGAAGAGCATCTCTTTACAGGATTTCAAAAAAACTCGGAGTTTCCTACAAAACCCTGAAGTATTACAACCCGCACTTCAGAAGAAAGGTCATTTTAAGAAAAGGAACGCTTTACATACCATATTCCGCACTGACCCCGAAACTCAAAAGAATTTCCGAAAAAGCGGAAATCCTCGTTTACATTCCAAGGAGGAAGGAAAGAACCCTTCACATAGCAAGGAAGTTCGGAATAGCCGTTTCCCTGTTGAAACTCTACAACAGGGTCGGGAAGTTCGTAAGGAGAGGACAGAGTCTAATCATTCCCGTAGAAAAAGAAGCATGAAAGTTAAGGAAGACAGTCTCATAGTCCTTTACGATTTGGAAGACGGGAAAAAGCACTACGTTTCTCTCAAGTCTTCAAAGGAATACGGCACCGAAAAGGGCATCGTAAACCTTTCGGAAGTCGTTGACAAGGAGTTCGGTTCTGTTGTCAAAACCCACAAGGGTCATCCATACAAAGTTTTACCCTGCACCCTATACGAGTTCATCATGCACAAGTTAAGAAGGTTCACCCAAATAGTTTATCCGAAAGACGCAGTTTACATTGCCTTCAGGTTGGACGTAAAGCCGGGAGACCTTGTAATTGAATGCGGAACCGGAAGCGGAGCAATGACGCTGGTTTTTGCAAGATACGTGGGAAAGGAAGGAAAGGTTGTCAGTTATGAGAGGAGAAAGGAGTTTGCAGAGAAAGCACTTGAAAACCTTAAAATTGCCGGCCTTGAAGAAAGGGTTGAGATAAAAGAAAAAGACATTTCGGAAGGTTTTGACGAAAAGAATGCAGATGCGGTATTTCTTGATGTCAGAGAACCTTGGCTTTACGTGGACAAAGCGCTTGAATCTTTGAAGGTCGGAAAATTTCTCGGCGTTCTCGTTCCCACTGCAAACCAGGTCATTGAAGTCTTAAAAGCGTTTGAAAGTTTTAAGGTTTCGGACGTTGAGGTTAGCGAAATCCTTTTGAGGAAATACAAGCCCGTTCCGGAACGGTTAAGACCGGAAGATACCATGTCAGCCCATACCGCTTTCTTGATTTTCGGCAGAAAGGTTTGATGACCCTCAAAAAGGAACGGTATTGCGACCCCTTTAAAGTATTTGCAGGTCTTGTAAACAGGGGATATCCCGTAAAACTTTTTCTTGACTCGTGCCTCGTTCATCCGAAAACCGGAAGGTTTTCCCTCATTGCGGTGGGCGAGGTTGAAAGGTTTTCCGAAAAGGACAGCGATGATGACCCGTTTAAAGGTCTTTCAAAGTTTTTTGAAAACGTAAAAAGAAAGTATTGGAACGGAGACAAAACATTTTTTGGCATTTTCGGATTCGTTTCTTACGACGCTTTAAGATACATAGAAAAGGTTTCTCTCCCTTCCGTAGATGACCTTAAAATGCCGGATATTTTCTTTTTCGTTCCGGAAAATCTCATAGTTTTTGACAACTTTTCAAAAGTTTGCTTTCAGGTCTTCCTTAACAAGCCGATTAACTTACTTTCCGACAGCGAAATTTTCGGTGACTTCAGCGCAGAATTCTTAAAAACCAACATGGGAAAAGATGAGTTCGTTGAAAAAGTGAGAAAGATTAAAAGATACATTGAGTCTGGAGATACATTTCAGGTTAACTTTTCCCAAAGGTTTGACTTTTCGTTCAAAGGCAACGGAGCGGTTCTCTACCAACGGTTGAGGAGCATAAATCCCTCACCGTTTTCCTTTTACATGAAAGTAGAAGACTTTGAAATTATTTCCTGTTCTCCCGAAAGGCTTTTCAGGATATCAGACGGAACCATTGAGACAAGACCGATTGCCGGAACAAGACCACCGAAGAAAAGGAACGAACTTTACCTTTCCGAAAAGGAAAGGGCTGAACACATTATGCTCGTTGACCTTGAGAGAAACGACCTCGGAAGAATTTGCGAATACGGAAGCGTTGTCGTTGACGAACTTATGACCGTAGAAAGTTATTCCCACGTTGTGCATCTCGTTTCCAACATAAAGGGAACTCTGAAAAAAGAAGTCGGAATATCGGACGTTTTTAAGAGCATGTTTCCGGGGGGAACAATAACGGGCGCTCCGAAGGTCAGAACTATGGAAATAATCTCCGAACTTGAACCGACAAGAAGAGGGCTTTATACCGGTTCTGTAGGTTTTTGGTCTTTTAGCGGTTATGCGGATTTCAACATCGTCATAAGGACACTCATAAGAAGGGAAAGTTTTGCGTTCTTGCAAGTGGGTGCGGGCATCGTTTGGGACTCTGAACCGGAAAGAGAATTTGAAGAAACGGTTCAAAAAGGAAAAGCCCTGACAGAAGCAATGGGTGTTATAATAAAAGTGTAATTTGGTTTGAGGTTTTAGGGTTGCAGTGGAAAAAGAAAATTAAAAAACTCTTAAAAAGTGAAAAAGAACCCGACAAAGTTGCAAAAGGTTTTGCACTTGGAGTTTTCATAGGTTTTTTGCCTATTTATGGATTTCAAATGCTTCTTGCAGTTTTGGTTGCCGGAATTACGAGAGTCAGCAAAATTCCGGCAATAATCGGCACGCACGTAACGAATCCATGGACAGCCATACCGGTTCTGATTATTGATTACTACATCGGTTGTTTGGTTCTCGGAATAAGGCCGAAAGTTCCTCAAGTTGAACTCACGAAAACCTCTCTTTTTGCTCTCGGAAAGGTCTTTTTACTTCCCACCTTTGTCGGGGGAATAATCCTCGGAACGATTTTTTCGGTCCTTTCTTACCTCGGGATAAGAAGGTTCATTGAAAAAGAAATTTCCGCAATAAAAAGAACCCTCAAGAGGCACAAAACTTGAAAGTCGTCCTCATAACCTACATGGGAGGACCCTCAAAACTTTCCGAAATAAGGGACTACCTTTACAGGTTGTTTTCGGACAAAGACATGATAGACATGAAAGTTCCGTATCTTTTGCAGAAGTTCATTGCAAAGGTCGTGTCTTTTGTTAGGACTCCTTTGGTGAAAAAACACTACGAAGAAATAGGGGGAAGCCCAGTCGTTAAGAACGTCTTGGAACTTTCAAAACTCGTGGAAAAGGCACTTTCCATAAAAACGATTGCGGGAATGCTTTACTCAAAACCGTTTCTTGAGGATTCTTCCAAAGTTATTAGGGAACTCAATCCCGAAGAAGTGTTCGTTGTTTCCCTTTATCCCCAGTATTCTCACTCAACGGTAGGAGCTTCCTTCAAAAAGGTCAAAGAATTCCTGAAAGGTTTTACCCTGAAGTTTGTCAACAGTTGGCACTTGAACCCGTTTTATCTTGAGTGGATAAGGGAAAACATCAGAACTTCACTGAAAGGCTTGTCTTGCGAAGATACCGTTATTCTCTTTTCCGCTCACAGTTTACCCGTTTACATGGTTGAAAAATACAAGGACCCGTATCCGAAGCAGGTAGAAGAAACCGCAAGGTTCGTGATGAAGGAATTTCCGGAGTTCAAGTGGAAGTTAGCCTACCAGAGCAAACTCGGGCCGGTTAAGTGGCTGTCTCCTTCCGTTGAAGAGGCACTTTTGGAAGTCAAAAAGGAAGGATACAAAAACGTGGTCTTCTTTCCAATCAGTTTCGTATGCGAGCACCTTGAAACCCTTTACGAGATAGACGTTGAATACAAAAAACTTGCAGAAGAACTGTCTTTAAGGCTTTTCAGGACTCCCCTTGACCACACTTCCGAAAACCTTGTGAAAGCAATAGTTTCTGAGGTCAGGTCAGTAATGACTTCTTGATTTTTGAGAGAACTTCAAGCGGTTTTTCGCTTCTTGTGATTGGTCTTCCGATTACCAAGTAGTCCGCTCCCGATTCTTTTGCAAATTCCGGCGTTGCGGTTCTCTTTTGGTCGTTCTTTTGACTCCAAGAGGGTCTTATGCCGGGAACAACGGTTATGAAATCTTTTCCAAAGTTTTCTTTTATCTTTCTGACCTCTCTTGCAGAACAAACTACTCCGTCAAGTCCGCAGTTTTTGGCAAGTTCCGAAAGTTTGAGAACGAAACTTTCCGCACTTTCTTTTATTCCGAGGATAGAAAGGTCGCTACCGTCCATGCTCGTCAACAGCGTTACTGCCACAACTATGGGTTTTTCCATCCCGAGAGCGTAAGCGGTTTCCTTTACCGTTTCGGAAGTCCTCAAAAGGAGTTCCCTTCCACCGAGAGCGTGAACGTTTACCATAAACGCTCCGGACTTTATCGCTTCTCTTACCGCAGAACAAACGGTGTTCGGAATGTCAAAGTATTTGAGGTCAAGGAAAACCTTTCCTCCGAGGTCTCTGATTTTTCTTACCACTTCAAGACAGGAAACGGAAAAGAGTTCAAGCCCGACTTTAAAATACTTTGTTTGCGGAAGGAGAAGTTTCACGGTGTTTAAAGCGGTTTCTTCCTCGTTAAAGTCAAGGGCTACTATAACTTCCGGTTTCACCTCACAGTTCCTCAATCATGCAAACGAACGTGGGTTCCGTTATTACATCAAGGCTGTCAATCTTTTTAACCGCACTGTGAATGTCCTTTTTCCTTGCCGGATGGGTGGTCATCACAATCGGAACCGCTCCGGAAATGCTTATTCCTTTTTGTAGGGCCATCTTAATGCTTATGTTGTGTTCTCCCAAAATCTTGGACACCTTTGCAAGAACTCCCGGCTTGTCAACCGCACTGAACCTGAGGTAAAAACTTGAAACGAACTCGTCCGGTTCTTTGATTTTGTATTTGTCGTCCTTTCCGAGGCAGTCCGGAAAGGTTGAAAGATTTCCGCTTGCCAAATCCACAATGTCAGAAACTACGGCACTTGCGGTAGGATTTTTACCGGCTCCTTTTCCGTAAAGAAGAACCTCTCCTACAAAGTCTCCGTAAATTAAGCACGCATTGAACACTCCGTTAACACTTGAAAGAATATGCCTTTTCGGAATCATCGTCGGATGAACCCTGACCTCAAGGGCATCTCCTTCAAGTTTTGAAATGGCAAGGAGTTTTATGGAATAGCCGAACTCTTCTGCAAACTCAATGTCAAGGGGAGTTATCTCTCTGATTCCTTTTACGTAAACGTTTTCCGTTTTTACCCACCTGCAGAAAGCAATTGAAGAAAGAACCGCTATCTTGTGGGCAGAGTCATAGCCGTCAATGTCAAGGGAAGGGTCGGATTCTGCGTATCCGTTAGCCTGGGCTTCCCTTAACGCTTCGTCAAAGGTTATCCCCGACTGGGTCATTTTTGAAAGAATGAAGTTGGCAGTTCCGTTGATTATTCCGTAAATTCTTTCAATCTTGTTTCCGACAAGTCCTTCCCTCAAAACCTTTATCACGGGAATTCCACCGCCGACGCTTGCTTCAAACTTTACAACGCAATTGTTCTCTCTTGCAAGTTCAAACAGTTCTTTTCCGTGGTCCGCAAGGAGAGCCTTGTTGGCAGTTACAAGATGAATCCCTCTTTTCAAAGTCTCTTCTGCAAGTTGCTTTGCAACGGTCTTTCCGCCGATGAGTTCTACAACCGCATCAACCTTTTTCTTTTTTATCGCCTCAAGACCGTCTTTAAAGATTTTGTCTTCGGAAATTCCGAACTTTTTAATCCTTTCAACAACAGGGTCAGCAACAAAGGAAATTTCTATCTTCTTTCCCGTCTTCTTTTCAATTTCGCTTCCGTTTTTCAGTAAGAGTTCCACTACTCCGGAACCGACCGTTCCGCAACCGGCAATTCCAACCCTAAACGCACTCACGCTACACCCTTATGCTCTTTAAACCGTGTTTTTCAAAAGCCCTCTTGATTCCCCTGACCGCCTGTTTAATTCGCAGTTCGTTTTCTACGAGGGCAAACCTGACATAAGAGTCCCCGTATTCTCCGAAACCTATTCCGGGAGAAACTGCGGTTTTTCCTTCAAGCAAGAGCATCTTTGAAAATTCAAGAGACCCCATGTGTCTAAACTTTTCGGGAATTTTAGCCCACACGAACATCGTTGCTTTCGGCTTTTCCACTTCCCAGCCGATTCTTCTCAACCCTTCAACGAGAACGTCCCTTCTTTTCTGATAAATCTTCCTGTATTCTTCAACGCAGGACTGGTCTCCTTTAAGGGCTATGATTGAGGCTATTTGAATCGGTTGAAACATCCCGTAGTCAAGGTAACTTTTCATCCTGTAAAGGGCGTGTATTATTTCGCTGTTTCCGGAAGCAAATCCCACCCTCCATCCGGCCATTGAATAGGTCTTTGAAAGGGAATAAAACTCCACGCAAACTTCTTTTGCACCTTTTACCTGAAGGATGCTCGGCGGAACATAACCGTCAAATGCTATTTCCGCGTAAGCAAGGTCTTGAATAACTATCAGTCCGACATCTCTTGCAAAGTCCACTACCCTTTCAAAGAACGACAAACTCACGCAAGCGGTCGTCGGATTGTGAGGGAAGTTAAGGATTAAAACCTTCGGTCTTGGCCAACTTTCTTTGTAAGCCTTTACTATGGACTCAAAAAACGCTTCTTCGTCAAACGCATCGTCCGTAAACAAAGGAACGCTCCTTACGTCTCCCCCCGCTATTATGATTGAGTAAGGATGAATCGGATAAGCCGGAGTGGGAACGATTGCCACATCTCCGGGATTTATCAATGTCAGGGCAAGATGGGCTATTCCCTCTTTTGAGCCGATGGTGGTTATGATTTCCGTTTCTGGGTCAAGTTCAACTCCGTATTTTCTTTTATACCAAAGTGCCAGAGCCTCTCGGAGTTTGAAAAGTCCTTTCGTTAAAGAATACCTGTGATTCTTCGGGTTCCTTGCGGATTCACAAAGTTTGTCAACTATGTGGGGAGGAGTGGGAAGGTCCGGATTGCCCATTCCGAGGTCAACGATGTCTTCACCCGCTTTTCTCAACTTCGTTTTTAGTTCGTTGACAACCGCAAAAACGTAAGGAGGTAACCTGTCAATCCTGGCAAACTGAAATCTTCCCATCTTTACCACCAATTTTCTTCTTTTGATTCAAGGGCCGTTTCAACGATGAGGAGTATGACGGAAAATACGTTTGCAACCAGCGCTCCCCACGCAAGGGCTTTTACGAGTGTCATTCGCGTTCCCATCTCGTAAAAGATTAAGGCTGGAACAAGGTGAAGGTCAGCTGCAAGGCTCGTTGCAAGAAGTTCTGCGCTTAGAGTTTTCTTACTTCCGAGTTTCATCAATGTGGCTATGAGATTAAAAACTACCGAAGCAATTAATTCGTAAGGGTCAGCATCGTAAACAAACCCTACGGTGGTGGTCAAAGACATCATAATGAAAAATGCGGTTCCTACCTTACCCCAGTCCATTTAACCTCTCCTTTATCTTCCTTTTCAGCACAACACTCCTTGATGCGAGTTTACCCTTAAACAATGCGGGAATCGCATCTTCCAGTTTGTCTTTTGGAGCAACAACTACCATTATATCAAGAGGGTCAAGGGTCGTGTTTCCCGAAGGAGTGAAAATTATTTTACCCGAAGATTTCTTTATCGCTATTACGGTAATTCCGAACTTGTTTTTTAAGTCAAGTTCTTTCAGAGTTTTACCGGCAACCGGTGAATCTGGCTCAACCACGAATTCCTCTATGTCTATGAAAGTTCTTTCTCCGAAAAGTATTTCCTCAAGAACGGACTTTTCTCCAAATATCGGGGGTTTCCTTGCAAGGGTGGTTAATCTTTTGGAAATTATTGAAGGAAAAGTTTCTACGTAATCCGCTCCGACAAGACGCAGTTTTTCCTTAAACTCTTCCTTTCCGGCAACCGCAAGAATAAAAAACGGGCAAATGTTCTCCTTCCTTACTACGTTTTTTACCGTAAGCGTTATGGCAAGGCTCTTATAGTCATCCATAACCGCAACTATCGCTCCGACTGCCGTTTCTATGTTGGCAAGATACAAAGAATTTTCCTCTGCCGGGTCAAGTTTTAAGTAGTATTTTACCTGATTTTCCTCCGCAAATTTTTCAAGGTCTTCGGAGTTATCAACCAAAACTACGGGAATTCGGTATCCCTTTAATTCCCTGATAAGAAAGGCAGTAATGTCGTTCTTCCCGAAAACGAGGTAGTGTCCTTTCAAGGCAGAGATGTCCCTAACCATTTTTCTGAACCTCAAAACGTTTTTTAATTCTCCAGACGTTACCACATTGATTAAAACAGCAAGGGAATAACCCATTACACCGCCGACTCCGAAAGTCATAACGAACAAGTTAAAGATTCTTGCCTCGGGAGACATTTCCCACATTTCACCGTATCCAATCGTAGTAACCGAAAGAACAGCCATATAAACCGCCCTTAGAAGGTCAACCTTTGAGATGAGCATGTATCCGACGGACGCCACCATAATGGTTACGAGGGCTACTATGAGGGGGGCACGAAACTTCATCAAAATGGTTAATATTTTTTCCTCTCCGTATTGGGGAGGGATTTTCCCCTTTTTCATAAGAGTCCTTCCGTTTCTTCAAAACCGAGCATGAGGTTCATGTTTTGAACCGCCTGACCGGAAGCCCCCTTGACCAGATTATCAATGGCAGAAACGACAACCGCAATGCCCGTGTTTTCGTCTTTGTGAACAAAAATGTCGCAAAAGTTCGTTTCGGAAACCTCTTTCGTTGAAGGAGGAGAACTTCTTAACCTTACGAACGGTTCGTTTTTGTAAACCTCGCGGTAAACGGACCTTAATTCTTCTTCGGTTGCTTCTGTTCTAAAGTAAACTGTTGATACGATTCCCCTGTCCATCGGAACAAGGTGAGGAACGAACTTTAACTTTATTCCGAGAACTTCAGAAATTTCCGGAAGGTGTCTGTGAAAGGGAATTCCGTAAGGTTTAAAGGACTCGTTAACTTCGCAGTATATCAGTTCAAGTTTTTCCTTCCTTCCCGCACCGCTGACTCCGGACTTTGAATCCGCAATGACCGGAAAGTCCGTATCAACAAGTTTTTTTGAAACCGCAGGGTAAAGGGCAAGAATGATGCTCGTCGGATAGCATCCGGGATTGGCAACAAGGGTTGCTCTTTTAATTTTTTCCCGGAACAGTTCCGGCAATCCGTAAACTGACCTTTCCAAAAGTTTTTCGTTGCAGTGATTGACCTTGTAAGTTTCTTCGTAAACTTTCTTGCTCTTAAACCTGAAGTCAGCGCTAAAGTCTATGACTTTCACTTCAAATCTTTCAAGGGTTTCGGAGATGGTCTTACAGGAGGCAGTATGGGGTAAGCAAAAGAAGACAACTTCACAGTGTTGAACGATTTCCGGAGAAAATTCTTTAAAGATTAAGTTTTCAAATCTCGTTTTCTTGAATCGGGGAAAAACTTCGGACAAAGACCTTCCGGCATACTGTCTTGAAGTTATGAAGGAAACGTTAACTTTTTTATGATTCAACAGAATTTTTAAGAGTTCAAATCCCGTGTAGCCGGAAGCGCCTACTATTCCAACATTAACGCTTTGACCACTGGTATCTTGCACGGGCTCCTCTTTGACCGTATTTCTTACGCTCTTTCACGCGTGCGTCCCTTGTGAGAAAGCCCGCCTTTTTGAGAACCGGCTTGAGTTCCGGATTGTAAGCGAGGAGAGCCTTTGCTATTCCATACTTAACCGCATCCGCCTGAGCGGACTTTCCTCCTCCTTTTACCGTGCATAGAACGTCAAACTTTCCGGTAGTTCCCGTAACTTCAAACGGCTGGTGCATAATTCTTACCAGAGTCGGCCTTCCGAAATACTCGTCAGCAGTAAGCGTTTTATTCTTTGAGCGTCTTATCATTATCTTTCCTTCTCCGCCGGGAATTAACCAAACTCTTGCAACTGCGGTTTTTCTTTTACCGGTTCCGTAATACCTTATCTGCTCCATACTTCCCTCCGCAATTAAAGTTCAATCTTTTGAGGATTTTGAGCCTGATGGGGATGTTCTGGTCCCGCATAAACTTTTAACCTTTTCATTCTCCTGTCTCTCAACCTGTTCTTCGGAAGCATTCCCCTGACTGCTAATCTTATAACTTCTTCGGGTTTTTTTGCGAGCATGTCTTTTAAGGGAGTTTCTTTTAGGTGTCCCATGTAGCCGGTGTGCTTGTAGTAGATTTTCTTTTCAAGTTTCTTTCCCGTCACGTGAATCTTTTCCGCGTTTATCACCACCACAAAGTCGCCGTTGTCAACGTGAGGGGTGTAGTCTTTCTTGTGTTTTCCCATAAGCAGAACCGCTATCTTTGAAGCCAGCCTTCCCAAAGTTTTCCCAGAAGCATCAACCAAATACCAGTTTCTCTTCACTTCTTCCTTTTTAAGCATAAACGTTTTCATCAGCACCCTCCCGATTGAAATTAAAGGCAAGCAGTAATCTAACCAAGAATTTGCAGTTTGTCAACTT